>NZ_JABUTB010000045.1:17805-29399 GCF_021443865.1 Clostridium sp. | reverse complement strand
TAAAACAAAAACCAACCATTGAAGTTATTAAACCCACAATTGCAGTTTCTTCTACATCTATTACATCCGTTCCAATTGTTACAGCCTCCCCAATTGTTGAAGCCATTCCAATTATTACAGCCTCCCCAATTGTTCCATCCATTCCATCCATTCCAATTATTACATCTGTTACATCCATTATTACATCCAAAACACATACAAATTACCTCCTTAGTAATATACTATAATATATTCACTACATTACAATTTGTTCTATTATGTATAACTATTAATTGAAAATATTTTTTAAAATGCATTAATTAATAAAGGATGTAAAAATTAATGCATTTTAAATGTATTAATTTTTATATTATATATTTCTTTATTGTAATATAATTAGTATTATCGGATTAATAATAACCTATAAATTTTATATTTTTACATATGAAGGAGGAAAACGATGCTAACCTTACTACTAATAATAATTTATATATCTTTTATTAGTTTAGGTCTACCTGATGCAATACTCGGATCAGCTTGGCCAATGATTCATCAAGATTTGAATGTTCCTGTATCTTATGCAGGAATTATTACCATAATTATATCCTGTGGGACTATTGCCTCAAGCTTATTTAGTGAAAAAATAATACGAAGACTTGGTACTGGTAAAGTTACAGCCTTTAGTGTACTTTTAACTGCTATAGGATTATTAGGTGTATATCTTTCACCTAGCTTTATATGGATATGCTTCCTTGCAATACCTTTAGGTATTGGTGCTGGCTCTGTAGATTCTGCTTTAAATAACTTTGTAGCTCTACATTATAAAGCTATTCACATGAATTGGCTTCACTCATTTTGGGGCCTAGGTGCAACAGCTGGGCCTTTAATAATGTCTATATTTTTATTAAAAGATAATGGTTGGAGACTTGGTTATGCAACTATAGGTAGTATGCAAGTAGTACTAGTTATCTGCTTATTTTTGTCACTACCATTATGGAAAAAGTTCGAAAGTAATAGGTCTGAAAATACTACTACTAATGAATCCACTAAAATATCAAGTTTAATTAAAGTTCCTGGAGTTAAGGCTGCCCTTTTATCTTTCTTTTTCTATTGTTCAGCAGAATTAACTACAGGCTTATGGGTTAGTTCCTATTTAGTTATAATTAATGGTTTCTCTGTTGAAAAAGCTGCAAAATGGGTATCATTATATTATCTAGGTATAACTATTGGAAGATTCTTAGCTGGATTTGTATCTATTAAATTAAATAATAAGCAAATGATTAGAGCTGGACTAGCTATATGTATCCCTGGAGGAATATTATTAAGTATTACTTACTCAAGTAATATACAGCTAATAGGTTTAATATTGATAGGTCTTGGATTTGCACCTATTTTCCCTGCAAACATTCATGATACTCCTAATAGATTTGGAAAAGAGCTATCTCAAGGAATAATAGGAATACAAATGGCTTCTGCTTATGTTGGAACTACTTTTATGCCACCTTTATTTGGAGCAATCTCAAAATTTGTTGGATTTGAAATCCTTCCATATTTACTGCTAATTTTAATGCTCCTTATACTTGTATCCACAGAAAGAATTAACAAGGTATGTAAATCATAGCTTTAAAATTATTATAATGTTTTAAAATAAGATTTAATAATCTTAATATGCAAAAATAAGCAACTTAAGAAGAGCTTAGTGTTACTATCACTAAGCTCTTCTTTATTTATTAATTGCATAAAACTTCTAACCATTATTCTATTGTATAATAATTATTATTTCCTCTACAAATTACATTCTTCTCCATTAATTTAATTACAGATCTATAGGACAAATAATTAGCAAAATTAAAAATAAATATAATAATACTACCAATTAATAATATTTCAATAATATTTGTTATTTTATTTATATTAATTGAAGGCATAAGTAATAAAGCCAATAATATTATAGATATTACCAAAGAATATATACTTATCTTCTTTTTACGACTACTTATATTAATATATTTTTTTATTTCTCCTATATAATTTTCATCATTGAATTCAACTTTGTAGTTATTAGCTGTACTATTATTCATAATTCTCACCCAAATTTACCCTTATTATTGTTATATCTATGCTTCTTATTTAATAACTAATTTATCTTTTTATTTATCTATAAATATTTTAAGTTCATAAGACCATATTAAACTTTCATATTCATACTTCTAATTATTATTAAATAATGTTTTTAAATCTTTTAATCCTTGTAATACTTCTTCCTTAGAAAAGTTATTTTCTAATAAATCTTCATTACTTTTTTCTAATAATTCTTCATAAAAGTCAAGTGCTACTTTATAATTTGCTTCTGACTTATTTTTTTCTATTTCTTCAAAAAGAACATTTTCAGCTTTATTATATTCTTTCTTAGTAATAAGGCTTTTCAAAATAATTCTAAGTATTTCTGATGACCCTGTATCTTCTAAATTAACCACTAACATATTATCTTCCTCTTTTCACACTGAAAATATTATCCACCGATTATTTTTAACATATTTTAGATTAAAAGTATAGCCTATTTCTTTAAATTATTTATAAAAAACACCATAACTATCAATAAAATTAAATTACAATAAAATTTTATTATTTGTTTTTATTATAAAAGTCCTTTAATTCATTTTTAATTTCTTCAGGTAATTGATTTTTCTTTATTCCTCTAATGGCTCCTTCTAAGGCATATAATCTATGGATACAAGCTGAATCATCAATTGACTTTATTCTAAGCCATACATCTTTTGCTCCAGCTTCTTTTAATTCTTCATAAGTTGATATACCTACTTCATTTAATTGTTTTTCAACAAAATCTCCTATATTAATAATCTTAGATAATTCTCTCAATATTCTTACCTCTCATATTTTACCATTTAATAGTATATTATACTTTTTCCCTTATTAATTCAAGAATTTCTTCTCCATATTTTTCATATTTCTTTTCTCCCATTCCTCTTATGCTAAGTAGCTCTTCCTTTGTTTGTGGAGCTTTATTGGCAAGTTCCATAAGAGTTGAATCTGAAAATATAATATATGGCTTTATACCTTGAGAGTTTGCCTTGTCTTTTCTCCATATTCTTAATTTATTAAATAATTCTTTATTAACTATCTTTTCTTCAGTATCTTCACTAAGCTTGCATATTACTTTTTCTTTAGATTTTAATACTCTCATTGACCTAGAATTTAACTTTAACATAGAATAAGTTCCTTCTTTTAAACTTACATATCCTAAATCTATTAAGGTTTTAATTAAATCTCTTATAAATTTACTGCTATAATCTTTCATAATTCCAAAGGTTGTTAACTTATTTAAATTATTTTGAATTATCTTAGGTCCTGTAAATCCTCTAAGTATATCTATTAATACTGAAGTTCCATACCTTTCCCTGCTTCTATATACACAGGATAATATCATTTGAGCTTCTGTTGTAAAATCTCTAAGTTCCTCATTATTTAAGCAGTTACTGCAATTATTACAATAAGGCTTTACATTTTTATCTCCAAAGTATTCTAATATGTAACTTCTATAACACTTATCATATTCACAAAAATCAATCATACCTTGTAACTTTTTAATTTCAATTTCTTTTCTATTGCTACCAGCTGTAGTATAAATTAAATATTCTAAGGTTCTTATATCCTCTCTATTATATAAAAGATGGCATTCTGTTTTTTCCCCATCTCTTCCCCCTCTACCTATTTCTTGATAGTAGCTTTCTATATTCTTACACAAAGTAAAGTGTATTATGTATCTTACATTAGATTTATCTATTCCCATTCCAAAGGCATTTGTGGCTATCATTACATTATAATTATCTTTTAAAAACTCATCTTGATAATAATTCTTTTCTTCGTCTTTAAGTCCACCATGGTATTTTGCTATAGATAATCCTCTTTCTTGTAAAAAATAATAAAGGGCATCCACTTCTTTTCTAGTGGCACAATATATTATTCCACTTTCATCTTCATGCTCTCTTATATAATCTTTTACAAATTCAGCCTTATCTTCTTCCTTATGAATAGAAATATCTAAATTCTCTCTATCAAAACTACCTAAATATGTATAGGGCTTAATTAGTCCAAGTAAATTTAAAATATCATCTCTAACTTCCTGTGTTGCTGTTGCTGTAAAAGCTGTTACAACAGGTCTTACTCTTAAACTATTTATAAAAGGTGAAATATATCTATAGCTCTTTCTAAAATCATGCCCCCACATAGAAACACAATGTGCTTCATCTACAGCTACTTGACTTATACAAAGCTTTCTAAGCATCTTATTAAAATATTCACTTTCTAACCTTTCAGGAGCTATATATAAAAGCTTAATCTTTCCTTCATAGCAATTATTTAATATTTCTTTAATTTCATCTAGGCTTTGTGTGCTATTTATATAAGCAGCACTTATTCCAATGTCATTAATAGAATCTACTTGATCCTTCATTAAAGATATTAAAGGAGAGACAACTAAGGTTATTCCATTAAAAATCAATGCTGGAATTTGATAACAAAGGGATTTTCCTCCGCCTGTTGGCATAATACAAAGGCTATCCACTCCATTTAAAATATTACTTATTATTTCCTGCTGACCTTCCTTAAAGGAGCTATATCCATAATATTTTTGTAAAATTTCCATTGCTTTATTTAAAATGTTAATCACTCCTTTCTTCTTAAGATTTTACCATATTTCTTACATACTAAACCAGTAATGATATAATTATTTTATTAAATGTCGGTACAATATGTTTAATTTATTATTTTTAAACCTCTTAATAATTTCTGGTATACATTATAAAAATAATAACAATGGCAGTAAATATATTTAAATATTTACTGCCATTGTTATTATACAAAAGAAGTTAACCTTTACATATCTATTGATCTAAAATATCAATAAGCTTTTTACTTTCTACTTCAGTTAAGCCAAGCTTTTGGGTTACTTGTAATAATCTTTCATATAATTCCTCTACTTCAATTGCTCCTCTTAAATAGTTACTTATATCATTACTTATTTCTAATACTATTTGAAGAGCTTCTATTCTGTCCTCATTATTTAATTCATTATTTTCTATTAATCTGTATAATACATATCCACATACAGAACATAGTTCAACATAATCAATAACAATATTGTCAGATATTTTGCTTAACATATATTCTATTTCTACAGATGAGTATTTATTATAGATATCATTATTTATATTAAAGTGAACTGATGCATTTATAAATTCATCTTTAAGATCACTAGTAACTCTTTTATTTAGGTAATCTAAAACTATATTATATATAATACTGTCCATTTCTGTCTCCCCCTACTTTAATCTCTACCTATAATTTATCACAATATTCAAAATTTTTAAATTGTATTTTGGAAATAAAAAAAATATATTTTTCTTGCACATCAAAATACTTCCAGTGTAATTAATTTATATATTTTAAGAAATAATAAAACAGATATCTAGATTTACATAGATATCTGTTTCATTTTATTTATCTATAAATTTTACTTATTCATATCTTAACTAAATTATTATTTTACCGTTTTTCTTTCTACTAAATATGGTTTTAGTAGTATAATATTTTCTTCTTGACTATCATTTATAACATTTATCAATAAATTAAAAGCTTCCTTACCCATGTTATAAATAGGTTGTGCAATTGTAGTTAATTCTGGTTCAATATAATCACATATTCCTATATTATCATAGCCTAATATACCTATATCCTCTGGTATTTTTAATCCTTTTCTAATTAAGGATTTTATGCCTCCTATTGCCATTACATCACTACTATAAAATATTGCATCAATATTTTTATTTTTATTTATAAGTCTTTCTGTAGCCTTTATTCCACCCTGTAATGAGATTTCATCTTCTTCTAATAAAGATTCATTGAAAATATTACGTTCCTTTGATATCTTTTCAAAAAATCTAATTCTCGAATTCAAGCTTACTTCATTTTGAGTTGTACCTACAAAGGCTATGTTTTTATATCCTTTTTTAATTAAATAATCTATACCTAAGCCTATTCCTTCTTCATTATCGCAAAAAACACCATTTATATCTTTTTCTTCTTCAATATGCCTATCTACTATAACAAAAGGAACTCCATTAGATTTTAATAGATTCATAGCATTATTCTTCTTGCCATTTGCTACAATTATTACTCCATCTACTAGCTTACTTATTAATAATCTTACATACTCCTCTTCTTTTTTACTACTATTAAATGTATTGCACAATATTAAACTATATCCTTGTTTTTCTGCCTCTGTTTCAATAGCTTTTGCCATTTCTGCAAAGAAAGGATTTTCTATGTCTGGAACAATAAATCCTATAGTATAACTTTTTTTTGTACTTAAACTTCTTGCTAAAGAGTTTGGTATGTAATTTAATTCTTTTGCTGCTTCTAAAATTCTACTTCTTGTTTCTTTTGAAACATTTATTTTCTTATCATTTAATACCATTGAAGCTGTGGTTCTAGATACATTTGCATATTCTGCTATATCTTGAAGGGTTATTTTTCTCATAAATTCTACTCCTTATTACAGTGTTACATAAGAATTGTATCACAACTTCTCATTTTTTTCTTATTATTTTATTTCTAACTTTATTTGCTTACAATTTTTAAATCTGCTGCTATTTCTTTCTCTACTTCTTCATTGTTATATATTTTTAATGCTAATTCTACTCCTAGTGCTCCAATTAAGTCTGGCTGTTGTGCAACTGTTGCAATCATTTCTCCTTTTTCTACTGCATCTAAAGCATCATCATTTCCATCAAATCCAATAACCATTGCTTTAACATTACTTGTACCAATTGCTTTTGCTGCTCCTAAAGCCATTTCATCATTATGTGCAAATACTACTTGTACATCTGAATTACCTTGTAATATATTTTCCATTACTGATAAACCTTTTTGCCTATCAAAATCTGCTGCTTGACTTGAAACAAATTTTACATTTGATTTATCATCTAAAACACTATGAAAACCTGCTCCTCTATCTCTTGTTGCTGATGCCCCTGGTATTCCTTGAAGTTCAACTACATTTATATTGGCTTCAGTTCCAAGCTTTTCTAAAACAAATTCTGCTGCCATAGCTCCACCCTTTATATTATCTGAAGCTATATGACTTGTAACTTCTCCACCATTTGATTGTCTATCTAAAGTTATTACAGGTATATTTGCTTTATTTGCAACTTCTACTGATTTAACAACAGCATCACTATCTGTTGGATTTATTAATAAAGCTACTACACCAAGCTGTATTAAATCTTCCACATTTGATCTTTCCTTTGCTGGATCATTTTGTGAATCTAAAACTATTAATTCAAAGCCTAACTTTTCTGCTTCTTTTTCTGCTCCCTCTTTCATATTAACAAAGAAAGGATTATTTAAGGTTGATAAAACTATTCCAACTTTTTTCTCATCATTCCTCTTTGAGCATCCCATAAAGAAACTCATTGAAATTATAGTTATTAGAGAAAATGCTAATATCTTTTTTATACCTTTCATGTTATTTCCTCCTATTTCAATTATGCTTTCTTTCTGCTCTTTTTATCTAATAATACTGCTATTAATATAACTAAGCCCTTTACTATAGATTGATAGAATGGGGATACGTTCATTAAATTTAGTCCATTATTTAATACTCCTATAATAAGAGCACCTATTAAAGTTCCTGTTATTTTACCTTCTCCACCTGCAAGAGATGTACCTCCAATAACAACTGCTGCTATTGCATCTAATTCAAAGCTTGTCCCTGCGTTTGGTGAAGCTGATGCTATTCTACTAGTTATAATTACCCCTGCAATTGATGATGCAAAACCAGAAACTACATATACTAAAGTTTTAATTTTATTTGTATTTATACCTGATAATCTAGCTGAATCTTCATTTCCACCTAAAGCATATAAATATCTACCAAATCTTGTTTGTGATAAAACATATATTGCTATTACAGAAACGATTACAGTAATGATAACTGGAATTGGTATAAAGCCTAATTTTCCATTACCTATATTAACGAATTTTTCTGGTAACTTTGATATAGGAGTTCCATTTGTAAATACTAAAGTAGCTCCTCTAAATACTGTCATTGTAGCAAGTGTAGCTATAAATGCTTGTAACTTACCCTTTGATATTAAAAGTCCATTTACTAAACCAATTGCTATACCAACTAATGCTGCAACAATTATTGCTAATGTAACACTACCTGTTGATTTAATTATTGATGCTGATAATGCTCCACTAATTGCTAATGTTGAACCCACTGATAAGTCTATTCCACCAGTTAAGATAACAAAAGTCATACCAACTGCAATTATTGCATTAACTGAAACTTGTGTAAAAACATTTGTAATATTTGATAATGTTAAAAATGCTGGTGTAACAAATGTAATTATCAAACATAGTAGCACTAATCCTATAAGTGATTTATATTTAGATGCAATTTCTTTTATATTATTCATAACTATATCCTCCAAACTATTTATTCATTCCAACAGCTAATTTCATTATGTTTTCTTGTGATGCTTCTTCTCTTTTTAATTCTCCTGATATTCTTCCTTCGCTCATAACAAGAATTCTATCACTTATTCCAAGAACTTCTGGCAAATCTGAAGATATCATTATAATCGCTTTTCCAGATGCTTTAAGCTCATTTAATAATTCATATATTTCTTTCTTTGCTCCTACATCAATTCCTCTAGTAGGTTCATCAATTATTAATACTTCTGGTGATAGCATAAGCCATTTTGCAAGTATTACCTTTTGTTGATTACCACCACTTAAATTCTTCATTATTTGCTCTCTATTTGGTGTTTTTATCTTAATTTTCTCTATGTAATAATCAATATCCTTTATAGCTTTATTTTTATCTATAGCCATGGATTTACCTTCATATTTCTTTAAATTAGATAAAATCATATTTTCAGCTACAGAAAGCCCAAGAATACACCCCTCTTTTTTTCTATCCTCTGATAAATAACAAATACCATTATTTATTGCTTCTTGAATATTTTTTATATGTATTTCCTTGCCCTTAATTTTTATTGTTCCTGAAGTTTTCTTATATTCTCCAAATATTGTTTTTGCAACTTCTGTTCTTCCAGAACCCATAAGTCCAGCTATTCCTAGGATTTCTCCTTCTTTAACATTAAAACTTATGTCTTTTATTCCAACATTTGAATTTAATTTTTCTACTTCTAAAATTTCTTTTCCAACCTTTACTTCTCTGTAAGGGAATTGATCTTCTATTTTTCTTCCAACCATCATTGAAATTAATTTATCATTATCAATGCCTTTAACTAAAGCATTTCCTGCATATTTTCCATCTCTAAGAACTTCTACCCTGTCACATATTGAGAATATTTCTTCCATTCTATGAGATATATAAATTATTGCAATTCCTTTTTTCTTTAAATTATCAATTACTTTAAATAAACTCTTAGTTTCTACTTCTGTTAAAGCAGTTGTAGGTTCATCCATTATTATTACTCGTGCATTCTTAGTTAATGCTTTTGCTATTTCTACCATTTGCTTTTCTCCAAGATTTAAATCAGAAACAAGCATATTGGGATTTATATTAGAACCAATTTGATTTAAAAATAATTTACTTCTTTCAATAAGTTCTTTTTTATTAATTTTCCCTGTAACCTTACTATACTTTTCATTTCCTAGAAATATATTTTCTGCAACTGTTAGGTTATTTAAAACACTCATTTCTTGATGGATAATAGTAACACCGTATTCTTCTGCAGATTTTATTCCTTTTATATGTGCCTCTTGTCCATCTATAAATATTTTTCCTGTATCCTTTTGATATACTCCACTTAATATCTTCATTAGAGTAGATTTACCAGCTCCATTTTCACCCATTAAAGCTGTAACTTCTCCTCCATAAGCTGTTATATCCACATTATCTAGGGCTTTAACCCCTGGGAATATTTTTGATACTCCCTCCATTCTTAGCATTGGTATTTTTGTATTCATTTAAATACCCTCCTTAACTAAAATACAACTCCTGATTTTAATATAATATTTGCATAAGGTGTTTGCTCACCAGTTCTAACTACTGCCTTACATTCCTTTAAACTTCTTTTTAATTCTTCATGAGATACAAATGTTATTTTTACATCTCCTATAATTTCTTTTATTTCTTCAAAAAGTTTTGGGCTTACATCTTCTGTTTCTTTTGCTAAGATTACTTCTTCTATTTGTAATTCTTCTAATGTTACTTTTAAAGTTTGCATAAATGTTGGTATACCATTTATTAAAGCTAAATCTATTCTTTCTGTTTCCTTTGGAATTGGTAATCCACAATCTCCAATTGCTAACATATCAGTATGTCCCATTTTTGAAATAACTGAACTTAAACTACTATTTAATAATGATGTTTTTCTCATTAGTCTTACTCCTCTCCATAAACCTCTTCTACCTCTTTTAAATATGGTATTGATGGTTGTGCACCCTTTCTTTGAACTGCTATTGATGATACCTTATTTCCAAAAGTTACTGCCTTTATAAGATTTTCTTTATTTAGATTATTTACATCTAACTTTGAACTTAATCCACCTATAAAGCTATCTCCTGCTGCTGTTGTATCTATTGCATTTACTTTAAATGCAGGAACTACTTCCCTAAAATCTTCTCCTATTACTGCTGCTCCTCTTGAACCTAAAGTTATAATTACAAATTTAACTCCCTTGTTTAAGAAAACTTTTGCTGCCTTATTTGCATCATCTAAATTTTCTACCTTTATACCAGTTAAAAGTTCTGCCTCTGTTTCATTTGGAACTATAATATCTGTGACTTTTAAAAGGGCATCATTTATTTTTTTAGCTGGTGCTGGATTTAATATTGTTATCTTTCCAAGGTCCTTTGCCTTTTTAAATGCTTTTAAAGTAATTTCTTCTGGTGTTTCAAATTGAGAAATTAATATATCACTTTCCTTTAATGCTTTTTCTGATTTATTAATTTCTTCTTCATTTATTGTCATATTTGATCCTGGAACAACTATTATTGAATTATTTCCATTGTCATTAACCATTATCATTGCCATTCCAGTTGCTTCATTTTCATCCTCATAAATAAAGTTCACATTTATATCATCTTCTTTTAACTTGCCTTTAAGTATATATCCATTATCGTCTTTTCCTATCTTAGATATCATTATTACTTCAGAACCACTTCTCTTAGCAGCTACTGCTTGATTAGCACCCTTTCCCCCTGATATCTTTTCAAAAGATTTTGATAAAATAGTTTCACCTACTTGAGGTATATCTTTAACCTTTAAAACTAAATCCATATTAATGCTTCCAAGTACACATATCTTATTCATAATCTCTCTCCTAAATACATATTATATAGTAAAACGTTTTACTGAATCGCTTTACTATATAATAAATCATCTGTAAACGATTATCAAGTACTTTTTTAAAAAAATTCTGATTTTTTTTATTCTTATTCCTTTACTTTATAATTAGATAAGAGTATACTTTATTTATAGAAATTCAATATCGCGGGATGGAGCAGTTGGCAGCTCGTCGGGCTCATAACCCGAAGGTCGTAGGTTCAAGTCCTGC
>NZ_JABUTB010000045.1:8263-17150 GCF_021443865.1 Clostridium sp. | reverse complement strand
AAGACACCTAGGTGTCTTTTTCTAATTGTATTTCACACATTATAATATATATATCATAATTATTGATACTATTATTGCTAATACTCCTGAAGCTACTGCTAATAAAAATCTCTGATATGGACGTTTTCCATACTCCTGATTTTTTTCAACTTCATTAATATTTTCTCCTTCTAAAAAAGTTACAATTTCTCTATAGGTTTGAATATTAAAATTCTTTTTAAGTTTTTCAACTTTAATAGCATAATACATTGTTGCTATTGCAATTAACCCCCATATTCCAAGCCCCACATAGCCTATGAATTTTACTAGTGGAACAGGTAATAAAATAGTTAATACTAACAAAATACTAAAGATATTACTCTCATGTTTAAAGTCAGAGATGTCTTCTGTTTTAATTTTTTCTTTCATTTCTTCAAAATCTCCTTTCACTAATAAATCAAGAGTTACATTAAAAAGATCACTTAAAAGTAATAAACTTTTCACATCAGGATAATTCTTATTGTTTTCCCAATTTGAAATAGTTTGACGTGATACATATATCTTTTCAGCTAAGTCATCCTGTGAAAGCTTCATTTCTGTTCTGTATTTTTTTATTTGTTTTCCAATCTCCATTTAATGTCCCCCTGTAATACTAGTCTAAGATCTAAAGACTATTTTAACTATCAAAAGTATTTGATATTGGCTATTTCTCATATGTAAAAAGTTTTTGACACTTAAAATTTACCTATTTCTTATAAGCATCAATAATAATTGATACCATTCCTAATTTCCTTCTCATTTTAATACCTCTTCACGCCTATAAATTCTAATAAATACAACTTATATCATAGATTTATCAATGACATATGTTAACTTGTCATAAGTTACCTCAATCCCATTTTTCATTGCTTTATAGTTCTTTTCCACTTTTAATCTTTTCATATTGCATTTTTCCATGACTCTGATGGACCCAATATTTTTACTTGTACAGGTTGCTATTATTTTATATATAGCTAAATCATTGAAAGTGTAATTAATAATTGCATTAACAGCTTCACTCATATAACCATTATTCCAATACTTTTTGTTTGAAATCCACCCTATTTCAGCCTCTAAATCATTGATTATCAAACTAATATTTCCAATAACTTTTAAAGTTTTATTTAATCCTATCACAAATTCATACCAAGTTGGATTTTCTAAATTTAGTGAAAATATACAATCATTAATAAACATCCTTATTTGTTCCCTAGTCTTTGCCCAATAAATCATATATTGTCCAGTTTCTTCATCACAACCATATTCACAAATATCTTCATAATCTATTTCTTTTATTAGTCTAATGGTTAATCTTTCTGTTTTAATTATCATATTCACCTGCCATGTACACATAATTTATCTCTTTCTTATTTCTATCTGCAAAATTGGAATTTACTGCTATCAATACTTATACCAAGCTCTCTTCATCCCTTGGAGGATGTTGTGGCAAAGTAATATACCACCTTGCACCAAATTTATCCATCACAACAGTTGCTAATGGACTCCATGGAAATTGGCATACATCAGTTATAACTTTACCTTCCTCTTTTAAAATTGAAAAAATACGATAAAACTCTTCTTCTGACTTAACGGTATAACCCAGCTCAACAGGATTATCATATGACAAGTTCATGCCATTTGGAAGATTGGAATCATTTGCTTCCGCAACTGCCAGAAAATGCTCACCCTCCTTCAACAATTCTGAATGAAAGTAATTTCCATCTTCATTTAACACATGATATCCTAGTTCAAGTAACTTTAATTATTTCTAGTAAATATTTTGGTATCACCCAATAAAATAATCTCACCATTATCTACAATTATTCCACCACCATTAGTAATTGCATATATTTTTTCCTTTTTCTCTTTAAGCACCTTATTTATATGTTTATTTTGTACCTCTGTTCCTGCGTAATGAACTTCAATACCAAAATCATTAATTATATTTAATCCTAAATTGTAAGAAAAAGTATCATAATCTGCATCTGGAGTTATATGGTACTCTGATATTTGAGCCATAGCCCCTGCACTGCTTCCCATAATAACACCTTTAAAGTTTTCAATATTATTAACTAAATCAAATTCAATTAAACGTGCCATCATTTTTTCTGGAAATCCCCAAGTCAAAAATATAATATCACTATCCTTAATTAAATCTTTAGCCTTTTCTTTGGTATCTTTAAAATAATTTACCCATTTTATATTATCTTCTTTAATTTCAAAGCTTTTAAATATGCTGACAATTTCCTTATACCATTCACCATTATTACAATATAAATATTCAAAGTCTTCCTCATTACTTATTTCACTACCAAAAGAAAAAGGAATTATCATAACTTTCTTTCCTGCACTTATGTATTTTCCTACACTATCCTTTGCAAAGCTTTCATGAAAATTATATAAACTAAATAACATATTAACCATAAAGCTTTCCCCCATTTCTCATTTTCAATATACTTATTATAACATTTTTGCCATTAATATTAAATTTAATATGCATATTAAANGCAGTTACAATAGCTTACGCTAAAACGGAAGTTAGTTTTGCATTCAACGTTAAATATATTTAAAATTCTGATATATTAATTAGATAAAATAAAAAAGGCACCTAAGCGCCTTTTTACTTTTAATATACAAGTTTAATGAGATAGTTTTATTATCAAGTGGAGTTTGCTAGAAAATAATATTGTTTTCCAATAGAATTTACCTTGTGAATAAATAATATACTTTTGATAACTTTATTAATTTATTAGCATTTATATCTTTAATTTCATCTTCTAAGTATTTCTTTAAAATTATATTTTCACCATAATCTAAAATCTTTTGTTCAGCTTTTTTTTCACTTACTGCCATAGTCATAATAGCAACTAAGACGCTTATAAACCTTTCTTCAGTACCACTTGCAGATGCAACACCTACAGAAATTAGTCCACTTAGGATATCTTCAATATCTAATGTTTTATTTTCCTCTTCTATATATCTATTTATAAAAAATTCACTAAATCCATCAGTTAAATAATAATCCTCACTTTTAATTACTAAAATAGTATTATTCATTTTTGAAAACTTTCTTAAACTAATTCTAAGGGAATTATCTTCTCTTAATTTATTATTAAACTTATTTTCTTCATTTAAAGTTTTATTTTCTAATACTAGAACCTTAAACTCTTCTACTCTTCCTGTAACAACGTTTATATTATATCTATTTATAAATCTTAATGCCATTTCCCTTATTGGAAAAGAAGTGTTTGCTCCTAGTATATCTAATATTACAGGTATCCCCTTTCTTCTTGCAATTCTTATTGATTTTTCTATTGCTTCAATTTTATCTTCATTTAAATCCTGAAGATATATTAATAAAGAGTTAGCCTTAGAAGTTAATTCTAAATATTCATTTATTGAATTAGCAATTACAGGTTTACCATTATAGTTTATTATGCTTTCTTCTAACTTTTCTGAAGAACTTGTAATACAGTGTATAAGAGGTTGCTTTATTTTCTGCAAGTTTAAGCTCTCGTCTAATGCTCTTATACCAATTTGCATTATTGTTTCCTCTCTTACATCCTAAAATATATTGATGCAATACAAATCGTATTGATATATATTATTCGACAGTAATTTTATCTGTTCCTTATTTTTCTCAATAGTCATTTCATAAATATTGGTATATAATGATAGTTAAATATTACATAACAAAGGAGATTAAAATGAATTGGATTGATGAAATTAAAGAATACATTCCATATACTGATGAAGAAGTAGCAGATAAAGAAGCAATTTTATATGCCATAAATAACTTTGATAATTTACTTACTAGAGAAAATCCATTAGCTCATATAACTAGCTCTGGATATATAGTAAATAAAGATAAGACTAAAGTTCTTATGATTTATCATAATATATATAATTCTTGGTCATGGACTGGTGGTCATGCAGATGGTGACGAAGATTTATTATATGTAGCAATAAAAGAAGCTAAGGAAGAAACAGGAGTTAAACATATTAAAGCTTTAGATGAGAAAATATTTTCTTTAGATGTACTTCCTGTACCTGCTCATATTAAAAAAGGTAAAAATATAGCATCACATCTTCATTTATCAGTAGCTTATCTTTTAGAAGCAGATGATACTGATATGCTTACTATTAAAGAAGATGAAAATAGTGGAGTAAAATGGATTCCAATAGATGAAGTTTCTAAATACTCAACTGAAGAAGATATGATTGTGCTTTATGAGAAGTTTAATAAAAAGATTAAAGAAATGGAATAAAATTAAAGAAGTAGAATTTCTTCTAAAAAAATTTTATTTAGTGATGGTAAACTAATAAATCTAACAGATATTAAAGATATTAAAATTGAAGATAGCTTTTTTTGTCTATCAAAGAAAATATCTATTACATTAGATAAAGATTTTAGGATTGTTTATATAAAAAATGATAATTTCCCAAAAGTTGAAAAATACTTAAATTACATAGATAATAATTAAATATTATATACAATTCATTCCTATTACTCAATTTAATTAATTTGATTATATAAATTCATAAATAAAAAAACTCAGGACTACTGAGTTTTTTATTTCCTTAATTCTTTCATTTTTTAATTCTTTCATTTTTTAATTCTTTCATTTTTTAATTCTTCTCTATAACTTAATAGTATTTCCACTTCTATTCATCAAATCAATAATTTGATACATATTTCCTATTTCTCCAACTTTAAGATCTTCCTTTAAATTATAAAAATCTAAACAAGCACCACAACTTATTATATTTACTCCCTTATCCTGCATTGATTTTAAACTATCTATTACATCTGAACCTGTGCAAGTTAGCTTAACTCCTCCATTTATAAACATTAGGTTTTCTGGAAGAATTTCTGATTCTGCTAGGGTATTTATATATACCTTCATTAAAGTTTCTCCTAATCTATCATCACCATGTCCTAAAAGATTAGTTGAAACTAATATAGTTGGTGCTGAAGGAACAGATATATTATCTAACTCTTCTCCATTAACCTTAGGTACTTGTACACCGCTAATATCTCCCCTTGAAAGTTGGATTTTATATAGTCCCTCTTCTTCAACAAAGCTACTATTTAAATTTATTCCCTTTGCAAGTCTTAATATATTATTTTTAGCTACTTCATTATCTACTATTACTAAAGTTTCCTTTGAATCTTCTAAATCAAAGTATTTTTTTGTTTTTATTACTGGCATAGGGCAAGCTAATCCTTTGCAATCAATAATATTCATACTATCACCTCTATTTAAATTCTTTATATTAATTATCCCAAACTCTTTTCACTTCATTTTTATGTTGTAAAGAGCCATTATTTTTTATAAGTAAAATTTCACTAAGTATTCCTAAAGCAATTTCTTCTGGTAAACTAGATGCAATATCTAATCCCATTGGAGCATATACTTTTCTTAAAGTTTCTTCAGCAATTCCCTCTTCAATTAAATCATTCATTATTCCTTTAACCTTTTTTAAGCTTCCTATCATTCCTGTATAAGAGGTATCTTTCTTAATTACTGACCTCAAAGCTTCTTTATCAGTTAAATGTCCTCTAGTTACTATTACAACATAATCTTCTTTATTAAGATTAAAGCTATTAAGATTTTCTTCTATATTACCTATTATAATTTCATCTGCTGATTTAAGTCTTTCTTCATCCTTATACTCTAATCTATCATCAAATATTACTGTATAAAAATTAAGTACTTTTGCTATACTGTTAAGTTTTTCTCCTATATGGCCTCCCCCAACAATAATTAATCTATTCTTAGGAGTAAAGACCTTTATATATCCTTTTACAGCTCCACCACAAGCCATTCCAAGTCCTTCTTCATTTAAAACATAATCAAAAGATACACTTTCATTTTTAGCTATTGCTTCCTTTGCTTTTTCTATTATACTTAATTCTACCTTTCCACCTCCAACTGAACCTAGTATTCTTCCACTACTAAAAACAGCCATTGAAGAACCTTTTTTCCTTGGAGATGAACCACTATCTTCAGTTAGTATTGCAAGTGCAGCACTCTCACCATTTTTTATTGCTTCATAAATTTCAAATAAAATTTGCTCATCCATTCTTTTACCCTCTTATAAATTCTTAATATTTTTCATTATGAAAAGAGCTTCTAAAACTCCTCCGCCAATATTTCTAGCTTTATCAGATATAGTTGTATAATTCTCAACTTCTTTAAGTCTAGGATCTACATCTCCTATCTTTAATCCCTTATATACCATTGTCCCATCTTTAATTATTCCTCTTAATAGTCCACTAATAGGTGATTTAACTTCAATATCACCTATATAAGCTAAGACATCATCCTTATTTACAATATCTCCGATTCTACTAACATTTTTTATTAACCCATCAGCTTCACTATAAATTACTCTTTCCTTTGAGTAACCTCCAATTTCACCTGGAACTCCAGTATTAGGCATAGCATAACCTTCAAAAATTAACCTTCCTAAGTTATGCCCTCTCATGGTTTCAATAACAACATCAACATCTTCACCTGCATTAAAGCCTGGTCCTAGTGCTATTGTTATTGGTGCCATAGACTTATTGGTTCCTAGATTTTTCTTTGCTAATATAGCATCTATTACAGCTATTGGTTTAATTTCTTCTATTATCTTTCCTTCTGGATCAATCATTATTGGTATAATATTATTTTTATGAGCTTCTTTTATTTCTTCTATATTACTAACTTTAATTGCTTTAATTCCTTCTACTGATGTTTCTCCATTATAAATTGCGTCACTAAAAGCTACATTTCTTCTTATGGCTGTTGGCTTATCTACTTCTAGTATTATTAGTTTAAAACCACTTCTGTATAACTTTTGTATACTTCCAGAGGCTATATCTCCTCCACCTCTTATAACAACATACTCCATTCTCATATACCTTACCATTTTTATTACAGCTTAATAGAGTCTAAATAATTATCCTTTAAACTCCCATATATAATTTTATTTATAAGTCTTAATTCATTATTTTTCTCTATTATTTTATTAATTAATAAATTTAAGACATCCCCATTAATCATATCAGCTGCATTTAAAAATAGTATCCTCTCTCCCTTTGAATTTTTAAATAACCCATTTTCACCAAAAATAATACTTATTAATATTTCAAAACTGACCTTTTCATTTAATTTGCTATTAGTTAAATTTATAAATTCCTTTAGTCTATGAATATTATCATGATTTATTGTCATACCAAAGGCTTTTAAGCTTAAGACTCCTAATGTTTTATTAGTATTTTCATAAATAACTGGCTCCTGCTCATTCCAAGCCTTTAAGGATTTCTTCTTAGCGCCATCAGCTTCTATTAAAATATACTTAAAGCTATCCTTTAAATAATTTAACTCTTCTAAGTCTAATCCCACTAATTTATCTTCATTATTTACATAATTACCATAAACATATATTCCATTTTCACTAGTAGCTTGTAAATATTCATAACCATCTTTTCTTAATGCTAAGTGTTTAATTTTTTCTTCCTTTGGCTTATAGATTTTAGTTGTAGTAGTAACTAAAACCTTATGATTTTTTAATTCATTTGCTAATTGAAACATTAGTGTAGTTTTTCCACCTGCACCTACTATTGAAACTATATCCTTTTCTTTAAGTTCTAACAATTCATAAATCAGCACAATATTTCTCCTAAATTATATTTATAGGTTTATTGTTTTCATTTACTTCAATTACTCTTCCTATAATTTCTGCTTTAATTTCACTTCTACTATTTATATTATTTAATAATTCTTCTGCCTTACTTTCTTCCACTGATATTAATAAACCACCAGAAGTTTGTGGATCAAAAAATGTTAATCTTGTGGCATCATCAATATTATCCATGAATTTTACCCATTTTTCAAAATGCTTTTCATTTGTATAGGCACCACTTGGCAGACAATATTCTTTAACTAATTCTTTTACCTTCTTCATAACAGGAATCTTCTTGCTATCTATTTCTAATGCTACTCCACTTCCTGCTGCCATTTCATAAGAATGTCCAACAAATCCAAAGCCAGTAATATCAGTGCAAGAATTTACACCTATTTTTTGCATTTCTTCTGATGCAATTTTATTTAAAGTTGACATAACCTTTTCTGCTTCTTTAAATTCTTCGTCTGTAATAAAATCTATTTTTAGTGCTGTAGTCAATACTCCTGAACCTAAAGGCTTTGTTAATATAAGCTTGTCACCTACTTTTGCACCAGAATTAGATATAATCTTATTTGGATTTATTATTCCTGTTACAGATACTCCATACTTTATTTCTTCATCGGTAATAGTATGTCCACCTGCAATAGTTGCTCCAGCTTCTCTAATTTTATCAGCTCCACCTCTTAATATCTCTGATAGTATATCAGCTCCAATAGTTGCTGAAAAACATGATAGATTTAAAGCAGTTAAAGGTTTTCCTCCCATGGCATAAACATCACTTAAAGCATTAGCTGCTGCAATTTGGCCATATGTATAAGGATCATTAGAAACTGGTGTAAAGAAATCTACAGTTTGCACTAAAGCTAAGTCATCAGAAATTTTATATACTCCAGCATCATCTGATTTATCAAAGCCTACTAATAAATTAGGATCTCTTTCATCTTCTTTAACTTCGATATGCTTTAGTACCTTTGCTAAATCCTCTGGAGTAAACTTACCTGCACATCCACATCTAGTTGATAATTGCATAAGTTTCTTTTTATTATTTTCCATTTCATCACCTAATTTTTATTACCCTTCATTAATTTACTTAATAATTTGCTTTACAGTTAAATTATAGCACTATTGAGAAAAATGAGATAGATATTATATTTATTACTAATAAAAAGAGATGCCTTTTAGGCACCTCTTT
>NZ_JABUTB010000045.1:0-6800 GCF_021443865.1 Clostridium sp. | reverse complement strand
CTTTTCTTCATTTATATAATATCTAATAAAAATCTCCTTATCCTTAGGAGTTAGTGCACTTAATAATGAATCTATTTCCTTTTTAAGTTCCTCTTTTTCTAAGAATCTTTCAATACTATCCTCACCCTTTATGTCTATGTCTTCAATATCATCCTTCATTAATTCTAAGTTTAAATACTTTCTTTGATATGAAATACATTTATACCTTGAAACTGCTGCCAACCAATTTTTAAATTCACCTTTTGTTTCATCATACTTATCAATTCCATTCCAGATAGCTAATAATATATCATTAACACATTCTTCATGATAATCGGTGAGGTTATACAAATGCTTATTTACTATACACTTTATTAATCCACCATAGGTATCAACTACATAATCTAATGCTTTTTCATTTTTCTTATTTAGATACTTTATAAAGTTTTTATCATTTACACTCATAAGATTCTCCTTCCTGTAAGTCCTTACACTTATTAATTAGCTTAAACTTTATAATTTCTATCAAATTAATTAAAATTTATTTTCCTTTATATTAACTAATGTTAATATACTATACTTTCCATAAAATAGTATATAATATGAATATAATGACTTTTCAGATGTATTTATAGTGGTGATTTTATGCTTTAAAAAAAATAATAATGAAAATAATAATTATTATTCTGCACTTTTTACTGGAATAGGGGTTGTTTTGGGAATTATTAACAGGATTATGTTTAGTCCTTTCTATTGGTCTTGCTCTAGATAATAAAACTAATTAAAAATAGGAGCTGTCGCAACAGCTCCTAAATTAAAAATGAATAATGAAAGATATATATTTTACATTAATTAAACTTTAGTAATTATACATTACGCATTATGCATTGTGCTACAGCACATTATCTATTTCCTCTTTCCTCTTCAGTTATATTTCTTATAGATTCTAATTCTGAACAATTACCTTCGCAAATATTATCTTTATGAGAGTTTCCCATACCGAAACTTAAATTTAAGAACATTAATTCTACTTCTTCTTCTTTTAATATACTTAATATTTCTATATTAATCTCTTGCTTTATTCCTTCGTATTTTGCATATGTTATTTCATTAGTATAAAAATACAAAAAAATTCCATAACCATAGGTAGATAATTCATTAAAGCTTACAATTATCAATTCCTTATCTATCTTTTCATGATTATTTAGTAAGTCCTTTATTTTTTCTAAAGAGCTTTTTATTTTCTCAACAGGTGTTTCAAATCTTATAGTAAATTTAAAATGTATTCTTCTTAATTTTCTTTGACTCCAATTTATAATATTTTCGTTAGCAAGCTTCGAATTAGGAATTGTTGCAACTGCCATGGAGAAGGTTCTTATTTTTGTACTTCTAAAGGTTATTTCTTGTACTATTCCTTCTATATTAGAGGTTTGAATCCAATCCCCTATTGCAAAAGGTCTATCCAGTACTATAATTACTCCTCCAAAAAGGTTAGAAAATGCATCTTGAGCCATTAATGCAAAGGCTATTCCACTTATTCCAAGTCCAGCTATAAAGCCTGTAAATCCAAATTCTTTTGCAATAATACTTATTCCAATAATAACTATTCCTAATCTTACTATTATAGATATAAAAGGAAAAACTATATTATTTTTTTGCATCCTTTTATAAAGTAATGAGTTTTCTAAAGTAAGATTATAAAAAAAATAGCATATTACTATTATGATAAATATTTTATTTAATTTATCACTTTTAAAAGTGTTAATATTTATTCCATCAAAATCTATTATTATTAATGAAACATACACACTATAAAAATTTATATATAATTTAATGGGCTTTTCTAATGCCCTAACAAAACTGTCATCAACATAGTTCTTTGTTCTTTTAACTAGTCTAATTGAATAATCAAATATTCTAGTAATTATAAATTTATTAATAATTAAAGCTGATATAATCACTAGTAATGCCAATATATATTTGCTTATACTAACTCTTAACAAAGCTTTAATAATAACCTCTATTTGTTCCATATTTACTCCTAGAGAATTTTTTAGTCTTTTTATTATATTTTATCCATTTTACTTAATAATATTTTATTTATAAAAAATTATTAAAAGGGTAATATTTTTATAAATTCCTAGAAAATAAAAAAAGAGCTGTCGCAGCAGCTCATAATTAAAAATGTATATTTATATTTTAAACTCACATAGAATTTATATTTAAAATTACTTTTTTAATTACTAAGTATTATACGACAGCTTTTTTTGCTTATTTTAATACAAAAGAATCACAATCAGTACATTGTACTTGACTTGGATTTTGTTCATGAGTTCCAACTTGGATCATTTCTAATGTACAGTATTTTTCTTGGTTATTATTATACTTACATTGCTGAACTGAACATTTTATGCTCGGATTTTTATCCATTAAAATCACCACCTTACTAGATTAGTATTTGCCATAAAACATATACTATTCATAAGGTGGTGATTTACTTAATGGTAATTTTATTATTTATTAAAAGTCTTGTGCTATAGTCTTACATTCGCCTATGCAAGTATTAACTATGTTGTCAACATCCATTCCAACAACATCAAGATTTTCAGCTGCTATACTCTTAATTTCTTTAACTCCAAAGAATGAAAGTATAGTTCTTAAATATCTTTCTCCCATTTCGAATTGTGCTCCCATTTCACTTGAATAGTCTCCACCTCTACCAGAAACTATTAAAGCTTTTGTAGCTTTACATGCTCCTACTGGACCTTGTGCAGTATATTTAAATGTTATACCTGTAACACTTGCATAATCAAAATATGCCTTAACTATAGCTGGTACACCTAAGTTCCACATTGGTGTTGCTATAACTATCTTATCAGCTTCTGCTATTTGATATGCATACTTTAATATTGGATGATTTTTGCTTTCTTCTGTTTTTTCACCAAAAACAGATGCTAAATCTTCTGCTCTTAAGAAATCTATGTTTTCCTTATATAAATCTAAAGTTGTTATTTCGTCTTCAGGATTTAATCTCTTATATTCTTCAATGAATCCATCTGCTACTTTAAATGTTCTTGATTGACCTTCTGGCTTTATATTTGCTTTTATGTATAATACTTTATTCATTTTACCCTCCATATAAACACTTTTGTAATGTTTACCTATTTGTTATAATATAAGTAAATCATAGTTTATTAATTATCAATTTACAAGTAGACACTTTTTTTATACATAGTATCTAAATTGATACTAATTATCAATTATTCTAAATTATTTATAAGGAGATATTATATGGAAAAATTTTCAGATAAACATGAAGATTGCTATTTAAATAATAATAACAACAATAATAACAATATTAATGATAATGATCTACACGAAACTTGTCCAATGATTTTAGTTCATAAACTTATTTCAGGAAAATGGAAAATCCTAATACTTTGGTATCTTGTAAATGGTCCCTTAAGATTTGGAGATATAAAAAGAAACCTACCTAATGTTACACAAAAAATGCTAACAAATCAACTTAGAAGCTTAGAAGCAGACAACCTTATTTACAGAAAGGTTTATGCAGTAATTCCACCTAAGGTTGAATATGGATTAACTGAAATGGGTAAAAGAATTATTCCTGTATTAGAAGCTATGCATAATTATGGTGAAGAATACATATTAGAAATGAAAGAATGAAAAAAATTAAGGAATGAAAGAATTGTGGAGATAATTCAGCTAAGCTGAATTACAAAATAAAATAGTTGATAAATAGGGATACTGTGTAATCTTTAAGACAGTAGCCTTTTTATTATGTTATAATTTAAACTAAACTAGGATTTACTTTGTATTCATATTAACAATCAAAAAGAAAAAATATATGAATATTCCAAATTATTAGATATTATTAAATATAAAAATTAAAGTCCAGCAAAGATTACTGGACTCTTTAATTTACACTTTTAACCTTATGTACTATATCTTTAGAAATTATGTAGTAAAACTATTTATCTCCTAGTTTTTCACTATTACTTCTTACCTATTCTCTAATCTTCTCCAAACACTTTTTTTCTTAATTCTAATCCTGCTTT
The DNA here is from genome assembly GCF_021443865.1 of Clostridium sp. Taxonomy (GTDB): domain Bacteria; phylum Bacillota; class Clostridia; order Clostridiales; family Clostridiaceae; genus Clostridium. The sequence continues at coordinate 2,742 of NZ_JABUTB010000045.1, read as the reverse complement.
TGTTACTGCCACTCCTCCAAGAGATGTTTCTCTTAATGAAGGTGGTAAGCTTTTTCCTACCTTATACATTGCAGATAATGCATCATCAAAAGGTATTTTAGATTCTACTCCTGCCATAACTAAATCTGCTGTGCATAATGCACTTATAGCTCCCGATGAATTTCTTTTTGCACATGGAATCTCAACTAAGCCTGCTACTGGATCACAAACAAGTCCTAATATATTTTTAAATACTATTGCTCCTGCATCTAAAGACATTTTAGGTGTTCCACCCATCATTTCAACAACTGCTGCTGATGCCATTGCTGCTGCAGAACCACATTCTGCTTGACATCCACCCTCTGCTCCTGCAAAGGTGGCGTTTCTTCCAATTATCATACCCACTGCTGCTGATGCAAATAATGCCTTTACTAATTCATCATCAGTTTTTTCTAATTTTTCCCCTGCTGTTAATATTACTGCTGGAAGTATTCCACAAGAGCCTGCTGTTGGACAAGCTACTATTCTACCCATAGATGCATTTACTTCTGATGAAGATAATGCCATTGCCATTGCTAAAACCATAGTTTCTCCTGTTAATGTTTTTCCCTTTTTTAGATACTCTTGCATTTTATATGCATCTCCACCTATAAGCCCACTAACAGAATAAACTTCCTTTTTCCTTGCCTCTGTTGCTCCAGTTCTCATGACTTCTAATGTCTTATGCATTTTATTTAAAACTTCTTCTCTTGATACTTCTCTATCTTCCATTTCTCTTCTAATAGCATATTCACTTAAAGAAATAGAATTTTCTTCACATATTTTAATAAGCTCTTCGCCAGATTTTGCTACGTCCAAACTACTCACCATCCTCTATTTTGTTAATAAGTATAACTTTTTCTATTCCTTCTACCTTTTTAATTTCTTCAATTACATCTTCAGAAATTATGCTATCTACTTCAAAAGTCATAGTTGCATTTTTTCCTTTTTGGCTTCTACCTAAAGTTAAAAATGCTATATTAACATCGCTATCATATAAAATATTAGTAACCTTAGCTACAGTTCCTGGGATATCCTTATGAGAAGTTATTATAGTAGAATATGTTCCAGTAAACTTAACTTCATTTCCGTTAATCTCAATTATTTCTATATTTCCTCCACCGATAGATGAACCTATAACTTCACATTCTTTTCCACTTTTAAGCTTCATTAAAAACTTAACTGTATTAGGATGATAATCCCCTAAATCTGTATCTTTAAAAGTAATCTTTATTCCCTTTTCCTTTGCAATTTCCAAGGAATCTCTAAGCCTTTCATCTGAAGGCTCCATTCCCATTATTCCAGCAACTAAGGCTCTATCAGTTCCATGCCCCTTATAGGTTTTTCCGAAAGATCCATGCAATAAAAATGTAACTTCAACTACTTCATCACCAGCTATAGTTCTAGCTACTTTTCCTAATCGTGCAGCTCCTGCAGTATGTGATGATGAAGGTCCAATCATAATTGGTCCTAATATATCAAAAACACCCATGCTACTCATGATTTCTCTCCTTTAGTATAAATTAATTTTTAATACCATCATTATATAAGTATCTTTATAAAATATCTATATTATTTAAAAAGTTTAATTAAGCTTGTGTTGTATATTTTAATTAAATAAGGATTATTTCTAAAATACAGCTTATACTTTTTTCTATTCTTTTCAAATTCAACAATAGTTATATTATTATTCCACTTTATAAGATTAATTTTATCTATTTCCTCTTTTTTATACTTAATAGTGTTTTTATATTTAATAACTTCTAATTCCTTTGTATTAATATTATATAAGCACCTTGATACTAACCTATTTCCATAAATTATTAATGCTATAATAAATATTAATAAAACTATTTTAATACTATTTTTTTGTTTAGAAATAACATTAACAATATTAGGAAAGAAACAAATATAAAATAAAACACTAAAATTACTTCTTGAATTAATATAATCAAACAATATTTCTTCCTTATTAAGCTCTAATCGTAAATCCTCTAATTTCTTTCTTTCGCTAAATAACAAAGCTACTATATTTAATGAATAAACTTTCCCACTATAAGTTAAAATTCCTAATATATATTCATCATAAAAAGCACTTCTTATTTCTTCTCTTTTTATAGTTATCTTTTTAAACTTTCTTTTGTAAATTAATTTTTCTTCATCTAAAAGTATCATATCCTTATGATAATCATCTTTTAAAACCATAAATTCTCCCTTTAATATTAACATTTCAATCATTTTATATACACTTATTCTTGATAAATTAGCATTATTCTCTGTAATCCATTCCTAATACATTAAGAGTGTCTTCTTTTAAATATACAACTATAGTTCCTAATAAATCATCCTTTGAAGTATTAAGTACCACTCTATAAGCTTCTACATTTTTGATATTTATGCTGTCAGTTTTTGTGGCAACAAAATAATCACTTGTAAATATTACTTTTCCTATAGAGGCAGTATCATAATTAATTATTTCTGATTTACTTCCATCATCTAACCAGTTATAGGCTATTTCTCTAATTTCTTTCTCAGTTTTTTTATAATCAGTAGGAGTACAGCCTATTAAAAGCAATGCAAAAACTAATATTAATAATGTAGATTTTAATATATTTTTCATAAATTCATCACCCCTTCATTAATTATATATAAATCTTTTTTCCAATTTAACATAATTGTATAATAATGTATTTTTTTATTATACATTTATTTGAAATATAATAG
>NZ_JABUTB010000044.1 GCF_021443865.1 Clostridium sp. | reverse complement strand
CAGCGCCGATGGTACTGCATGGGAGACTGTGTGGGAGAGTAGGACGTTGCCAGGTTATAAAAAGACTTAAGATTTATCTTAAGTCTTTTTTGTTATTAAAAATTATCACTATATATTTAGTATAGAGTGGTAATTTTTTTTATATTTAATAATAAAAGTATATTAATAGAGAGGTTTTCATTAATATAATTTATAGTGAATTTAAAGGTAAAAACTCAAATATATTCTAATACAAATGTAAACTTTTTTTAAACTTAATAGAGGAATTTGAAATAACAACATTTGGATGATATAATAAAAAAGCAAATATGTAAAAAATATGATATAAATATAAATATAAGGGGTGAGAATAAAGTGGGAAAAATAGAAAAAAATAGTATTAAAAATGGAGAATCTATAAAAAAAGACATAGAGTTATTCCATAAAGGAAAGAATTTCGAAAGCTATGCTTTTATGGGAGCTCATTGTATAAGTGAAAATAGGCGTAGGGGAGTAAGATTTACCACCTGGGCACCAAAAGCTTCAGAAATATATGTTGTAGGTGATTTTTCTGAATTTAAACCCTTAAAAGAATATAAAATGGAAAAAGTAAATAATAAAGGTTTATGGAGTTTATTTATACCTGGAATTAAAGCAGGTATGAGATATAAATATTATATTGTAAATAAAGATTCAGGAATTGGAAAATATAAAGCAGATCCTTATGCAGCATTTTCAGAATTAAGGCCTAACACTGCTTCTATAGTTAGTGAGGAATGTAAATACAGATGGTCAGATAAAAAATGGTTAAATAATAGAGAAAAAAATAACATTTTTCAATCTCCAGTAAATATATATGAGATGCATATAGGATCATGGAAAAGAAAAGATGGCGAGCTTCTTACATATAAGGAATTATGTACTATATTGCCAGAATATTTAGTCGAAATGGGTTATACTCATGTAGAATTTATGCCTGTAACAGAACATCCATTAGATGCTTCATGGGGGTATCAAGGAACTGGTTATTATTCAGTAACTAGTAGATATGGTAATCCAAAAGAATTAAAAGAGCTTATAAATGTTCTTCATAAAAACAATATAGGTGTAATTTTAGATTGGGTGCCAGGTCATTTTTGTAAAGATGATCATGGATTATATATGTACGATGGAAGCCCAACTTATGAATATGAAGAAGGTTGGAAGGCTGAAAATAAAGGTTGGGGAACAGCTAATTTTGATTTAGGAAGGCCAGAAGTAAAAAGCTTTTTAATTTCAAATGCAATGTTTTGGTTTAAAGAGTTCCATATAGATGGACTAAGAGTTGATGCTGTATCTAATATGATATATCTAAACTATGGAAGGCAAGAAGGGGAATGGAAGCCGAATGTATATGGTGGAGATGGATGCTTAGAAGGCATAGAATTTTTAAAGGAATTAAATACAGCGGTATTTGCAGAATTTAAAAATGTACTTATGGTAGCAGAAGAATCAACTTCTTGGCCTAATGTTTGTAAGCCAATTGAGGATGGTGGCTTAGGGTTTAACTTTAAATGGAATATGGGGTGGATGAATGATACTTTAGAATATGTTGAAATGGATCCTATTTATAGAAAGTATCATCATAATAATATGACATTCTCAATGATGTATCATTACTCGGAAAACTTTATATTACCTATATCTCATGATGAAGTAGTTCATGGAAAAAAATCTTTAGTAGATAAAATGTGGGGAGATTACTGGAATAAATTTGCTGGATTAAGATTATATCTAGCATATATGATGGGGCATCCAGGTAAAAAATTAACATTTATGGGATATGAATTTGCTCAATTTATTGAGTGGAGAGAATATGAAGAGCTTGAGTGGAAATTAATTGATGAGTTTGAAATGCACAAGAAAACTCAAGGATTCACTAAAGAAATTAATAAATTCTATAAAGAGAATAAAGCACTTTGGGAATTAGATTATGATGTATCAGGCTTTGAATGGATAGATGCAGATAACTCAGAGCAAAGTATTTTTACATTCATAAGAAAGGGAAAAAATATAGAGGATACTTTAATATTTGTATGTAATTTTACTCCTGTTGTTTATCATGATTTTAGAGTTGGAGTACCATTCAATGGAGAATACAAAGAAGTATTCAATACTGATAAAAAGATATATGGAGGATCTAATCAGATAAATAAAGGGAAAATAGTTTCAGATGATACAGGATATCATAATAGACCATATTCAATATCTATAAAGGTACCTCCTATGGCTGCGTCAATTTTTAAAATAACTAAACTAAAAGAAGAAGAAAATGAGGAGGAGTAGACTTGAAGATTTTATTTGCTGCTTCAGAAGCTAATCCATTTATAAAAACAGGTGGATTAGGTGATGTTATTGGTGCTCTTCCAGTAACTCTAAAGGAGTTAGGGGTTGATGCAAGAGTTATAATTCCTAAATATAGAGATATTAATGAGGAATTAAAACAAAAATTAAGATATGTAAATAATTTTACTGTAAAAGTCGGTTGGAGAAATCAATACTGTGGAGTTTTTGAGTATGATTATGAAGGGGTTAGGTTTTATTTAATAGACAATGAGTACTATTTTAAAAGAGGGGGCTTATATGGATATTATGATGATGGGGAAAAGTTTGCATTCTTTAGTAGAGCAGTACTTGAATTTTTAAAACAGAGCGATTGGACACCTGATATACTGCATTGTAATGATTGGCAAACTGCTATGGTACCAGTACTTCATAAGTTAGAATATATAAATGATGAAAAGCTTAGAAATATGAAAACAGTTCTTTCTATACACAATTTATTTTTCAAAGGAATGTTTTCACCAGAAGTATTACCAGAGCTATTCGGATATGATTATGAGCCATACTTTAATGGAAGCTTAGAACATAATGGGGCAGTAAGCTTCTTAAAAGGTGGAATCAACTATGCTGATAGAGTAACTACTGTTAGTAAGAGTTATGCAGAAGAAATAAAAACACCAGAGTATGGGGAACAGTTGGATGGGTTACTAAGATACAGAGGACCATTTTTAGAGGGAATAGTTAATGGGATAGATTATAAAGAATATAATCCAGAAAAAGATACTTATATAAAGCATAAATACAATGTAAACTCTTTAGACAAGAAAGGTCTTAATAAAGAGCAGCTACAAAGAGAGTTAAATCTACCTGTAAATAAAGACATTCCAATGATAGGAATGGTATCTAGATTAACACATCAAAAAGGATGTGACTTAATTACTAGAATGCTTGATGAGTTGCTAAAAGAAGATGTCCAAGTAGTTATTCTTGGAACAGGGGATTATATGTATGAAGAAAGTTTTAAGAGTTTTAATTATAGATATTCTAATAAATTAAGTGCAAACATAAGATTTAGTAATGAGCTAGCTCATAAAATTTATGCAGCTTCAGATATGTTTTTAATGCCATCTCTGTTTGAACCATGTGGTCTTGGACAACTTATAGCACTAAGATATGGAAGTGTGCCTATAGTTAGAGAGACTGGTGGACTAAAAGATACAGTAATTCCATATAATGAATATGATGAAAGTGGTAACGGATTTGGGTTTAGAAATTATTCAAGTGAAGAATTATTAAATACAACTAAGTATGCATTAAGTATTTTCAGAAATAAAAATAGATGGAAAAAAATAGTTAATCATGCTATGGAATCAGATAATAGCTGGGAGAAATCAGCTAGAGAATATATAAGATTATATAATGATTTAATTAGAAATAATTAATAAAAGGTATTGATAAAATAAAAATTTATATTAGAGAGAGGCAAGCAAATGGGAAAAAAAGAGATTGTTGCAATGATATTAGCAGGGGGACAAGGGTCTAGACTAGGAGTTTTGACTAAAGATATAGCAAAACCAGCTGTTCCTTTTGGAGGAAAATATAGAATTATAGATTTTCCTTTAAGTAATTGTTCTAATTCAGGAATTTATACTGTAGGTGTATTAACTCAATATAAGCCACTAGATTTAAATGCTTATATTGGAATTGGGGATCCATGGGATTTAGATAGACGTAATGGGGGAGTGACAATATTACCACCTTATCAAGGAGAAAAGGGTGGAGCATGGTATAAAGGAACTGCTAATGCAATTTATCAAAATATTCAGTTTGTAGATAGATATGAACCTGAATATGTTCTTATATTATCAGGTGATCATATTTATAAAATGGATTATTATAAGATGTTAGATTTTCATAAGAGCCATAATGCAGACGCAACAATTGCTGTAATAGATGTACCTTTAGATGAAGCAAGTAGATTTGGAATTATGAATACAAATGAAGATGGTACTATTTACGAATTTGAAGAAAAGCCTAAAAATCCTAAGAGCACTAATGCATCAATGGGAGTTTATATATTTAAATGGTCAGTATTAAAAGAATATTTAATACAAGATGAGATGGACAAGGATTCAAGTAATGATTTCGGGAAAAATATAATACCTATGATGCTTAACTCAGGAAGAAAGCTAGTTGCATATCCATTTAAGGGATATTGGAAAGATGTAGGAACAATTGAAAGTCTATGGGAAGCAAATATGGACTTATTAAAAATAGATAATGAATTAAACTTATATGATAGTGAATGGAAAATTTACTCTGATAATCAAGTAAGACCAGCTCAACATATAGGGGAAAAAGCTAAGATAGCAAATTCATTAATAGTAGAAGGTTGCATAGTTAATGGAGAAATTGAAGATTCAATATTATCTCAAGGAGTAACTGTAGGAAAAAATACAATAATAAAAGATTCAGTAATTATGCCAAATGTAAAAATAGGAGATAATGTAAGAATAGAAAAAGCTATAGTAGGAAATGATTCAATAATAAACAATAATTGTCATATTGGAAATGGAAAAAGTATTGAAGTTGTCGGTGCGTATAATTCTGTAAATAATTAATTTTAAAATAATCACTAATATTATGAAATAATTTAATTTTGGAGGAAATCAATATGATGAAAAATTGTTTAGGAATAATAAATTTAGATGAAAATAAAAGAAGAATGGACGAATTAGTTAGAAATAGAACATTAGCTTCAATTCCACTAGTAGCAAGATATAGAATAGTAGACTTTGTTTTATCTAATATGTCTAATTCAGGAATAGAGGATATAGGAATATTTACTGAAAATAGATCTAGATCTTTAGTTGAACACTTAACTAATGGTAGACCTTGGGATCTTGATAGAAAGAAAGATGGACTTAGAGTATTTAACTTTGGAGATAATGATCCTAATATTGATGATATCCATAATTTTGCTGATAATCTTGAATATATTGAAAAGAGTAGAAAGGATTATGTAATAATAAGTCCTTCTTATATGATATGTAATATAGATTATAAAGAAGTTATGAAATATCATATTGAATCTGAAAATGATATAACTATGATATATAAAAATGTAGACAATGCTAATAAAAGCTTTATAAAGTGCGAAACTGTTAATATAAATGAAGATAATAGAGTAATTAGCATAGGGGAAAATATCGGTAGAGAAAAAGTAGCTAATATAAGCATGGAAATGTATGTAATGAAAACAGAGTTATTTATAGAAATCATACTTGAATGCTTAAAGACAGGAAGATATAGAAAGTTTAAAAAGTATATAGAAAATAACTTAGATAAATTAAATGTTGGAGTATATGAGTTTAAGGGATATTTATCATGTATTAATTCAATAAAATCATATTTTGATACTAATTTAGAGTTATTAAATCAAAATAAGTATAAGGAGCTATTCCATGGTAATAATCCTATTGAAACAAAGTCTAAGGATGAGCCACCAACACAATATACCAAAAATAGCTTAGTAACTAATTCTATTATAGGTAACGGAACCTATATAGAAGGACAAGTTAAAAATTGTATCATTGGAAGAAGAGTAATAATACAAAAAGGGGCTAAGCTTGAAAATTGTATTATAATGGATAACTCAATTATTGGTACAAATGTTATGATGAGTAATGTGGTAGCAGATAAAAATTCATTAGTTCCAGGAAATAGAGTAGTTAGAGGAACAGAAAATAATCCGGTAACTATACAAATAAAGGGAGAATTTTATCGTCAATCTATCTAATTGACTGAAAGTAAATAAATTAAGAAAAGGTGTGAAATAAATATTTCACACCTTTTTGATAATGAGCTACTAAAAAGTAACTAATATATTAAATTCACAATCTTGTTATTTGTTTAATACAAGACCCTTACTTCTTATACAAGTACATTCTCTAGCTTCAGTTGTATGTAGGCATTGGTATTTTACTTTTTTAGGAGCCATTATTTGTTGAGGCTTCTTATTAGTGTTTTCATTTGAACTCATATCTTACACTCCTTTTAAATGGTTATTATAATTAATATTATATATCAATAAATATTAATTATCAATAGAGTTAAATATATATAGATATAGTAAAAGAAAAGTTATCAACATTTCACAGATTTTAAAAGGGAATTTGTTGATAACTTTTTCTGTATGTGGATAAATTATTATAAAATATATAATAATTAAATTAATATATCTTTTTTTGTAAAGTTAATGTATGAAATTATATATGAAATAATTGAAGTTACTAGCATACAGATAATTCCGTTCGTTATAGTTAAGTTTGTATTTTGATACATTATTGGTAGAGTAGAACTTACTATACCAGTAGCGTTAGCATACGTTGTAAATAGTAAGTGACTATATTGACTTACAATAGATATAGCTTGAGCACTAATAGTTAAAAACATAGTTAATATAACTGAAACTGCCATAGATATCATACTACTTTTAAAAATAGTTGAAAACATAAATATTACTGAACAAGCTGCAACTATAAATATAGCTTGATATCCTATACTTCGTATAGCAAATTCTTTGTTAGTTATCATTTTAGATGTATTAGGAACTTGCTCCATAATAATTTCTTGCAAATCCTGATCAAATTCTTTTTCGTATTGTTGTTCAATTCTAACTGGATAATTAGAAGCATCTATATTACTAGTAATATTAACTGCTGCCATACCAATAATCTCTGGAATTATTATTAATGATAAGACTGTAAGTACGGAAACTATAAATTTTGAAAATAATATCTTACCTCTTTTAACTGGTTGAACAAGTAAGAATTTTAAAGTAGCAGGAGTACATTCACCAGAAACCATATCACTCATAAATACAGCTATACCAGCAATTAATAAACCAATACCGAAAAAGTTACTTAAATTATTGAAAAAGGTAAATTCATGATATTCCCATCCTTGTAATGGCTTAATATTATTATCCTTTAAATACTTGTAGTCTTCTAAACTTTGCTTTGACTGTGCATACCATTTTTTATTTCTCTCATTAATCCCATTATCCTCATAATTTTTAATGATATCTTCTAAGTTTTTAATATTTTCATCTAATTCCTTCTTCCAAGCATCTTCAGAAATTCCGTTTTTAATTATGTCTTTATTTTCTTCTATTTGTTTTAATAAATCAGCTTCTATTGCTTTTGAACTATTAAGCCAAGTTTCATCACCATCAGCCTCAGCATTTTTAATATCGTTTCGTATATATGGTAATTGTTCTTCTGCTTGTTTTATTTGATACTCAGGAGATAGCCATTCTCTCATATCTTTATCATTCATCCAAGTACCAAAGGCAGTTAGTCCAATAAAAAGAATAAACAATATAAAAACAATTAATGTTTTAGGTCTTTTAAATATTTTTATAAATTCATTTTTTATAAGTGATAACATAATTATCTTATACCTCCTTCAACTAATTCCATATATCTTTGTTCTAGCCCTTTTCTAAGTTTATAGACTTCTTGAATTTCATAGTTTTTATCAACAAGATACTTTATTAATTTTGGTGTTGTATTTGATGATAATATAATTTCTATTCCGTTTTCTGAGTTTTTAACTGATTTAATATAATCAATTTTCTTTAATTCATTTAAGTTCATTTCTTGGTTAAGCTTTAGGCAAACTATATCAGTATCTGTTTTCATAGATTCATTTATTACATTTTCAACTGATTTTATAGTTCCATTATTTATGAAGGCAACTCTATCGCATAAGTGTTGAACTTCTGATAATATATGTGAAGATATAAATACAGCCATTCCCTTTTCTTTAGCAGCCTTTTTAACTACCTCTCTAAAATCTAATATTCCAGAGGGGTCTAGCCCATTAGTAGGCTCATCTAGAATTAACAGTTTAGGTTTAGATAGAAGTGATGCAGCAAGTCCTAGACGTTGTTTCATACCTAGAGAATATTTTTTTACTTTATCATCTATTCTATCTTCTAGGGCAACTAATTTTATAGTTTCCTCAACTTCTTCCTTGGAAATATTTCTAATTCTAGCTATTTGCATTAAGTTTTCTCTTCCAGATAGATATTTATATAACTCTGGATTTTCTACGACTGCCCCAACTTCTCTTAATGCTTTTTCTGTATCACTTTTTAAATTATGACCACAAATAGAGATACTACCTTCATTAGGATGAATAAGGCCAACCAACATTCTTATTGTAGTTGTCTTACCAGCACCATTTGGTCCTAAAAATCCAAATATTTCTCCTTCCTCTATAGAGAAAGATATATTTTTAATTATTTCTCTTTTTCCAAGTGTTTTTTTCAAACTGTTTACTTCTAAAACTTTCACTTTTACCCCTCCTAAAATATTTTCTAAAAATAATATTAGAGGTAAAACCTTAATTTTATAATAATAGAAACCTTAATATATGCTTAATAAAATCTTAAATTAAAACTATAACTAATATTTTTAATAAATAGTAGTTTAGATATTTTGAAATATAAGTCGAAAAAATACGAAAGTTTAGTTTTTAAAATTATGTAATGTATGGAAAATGCTTGAAGTGAGTGGTATAATTATTCTCAATAAATTATTTTAAGTTAAAGGAGGGATTGAAATGACAGGGGGTATAGAAAATGATTTAATAAATCAAGTATTTAAAAAAGAAGATATTGAATTATTCCATACTGGAGAAAATATTTATAGCTATAATTTTATGGGCGCTCATATGAAAAGTGAAAATAGAAAAAGAGGAGTCAGATTTACAACTTGGGCACCTAATGCCTATGAAGTATATGTTGTAGGAGATTTTTGTGATTTTAAGCCATTAGAAGAATATAAAATGGTAAATATAAACGATAAAGGACTATGGAGTTTATTTATTCCTGGAGTAAAAGAAGGTATGAAATATAAGTATTATCTTATAAATAAAAATACTAGGGAAGGAAGATATAAAGCTGACCCATATGCCTTATATTCAGAACTTAGACCTAACACTGCATCAATAGTTTTAGGCGATAATAAATTTAGATGGTCTGATAAAAAGTGGCTAAATAGACGAGAAAACTCAAATATTTTAGAAGAACCTATAAATGTATATGAAATGCACTTAGGATCATGGAAAAGAAAAAATGGAGAATTCCTAACATATAAGGAGTTGTGTGAAGAATTACCTAAATACTTAAATGAAATGGGATATACTCATGTAGAATTTCTACCTTTATCAGAGCATCCATTAGATGCTTCCTGGGGATATCAAAATACAGGATATTATTCCCCAACTAGTAGATATGGTAATCCTAAAGAGCTTAAAGAATTAATAAATACACTTCATAAGAATAATATAGGAGTAATACTAGACTGGGTACCAGGACATTTTTGTAAAGATGAACATGGTTTATATATGTTTGATGGATGTCCCACTTATGAGTTTTCTGAAGAATGGAGAGCGGAGAATAAAGCCTGGGGAACTGCTAATTTTGATTTAGGAAGACCTGAAGTTAAAAGCTTTTTAATTTCCAATGCTTGCTTCTGGATAAAAGAATTTCATGTAGATGGAATAAGAGTAGATGCGGTTACAAATATTCTTTATTTAAGCTATGGACGAAAAGATGGTAATTGGAAAGCAAATAAATATGGTGGGGATGGCTCACTAGAAGGAATACAATTTTTAAAAGACCTTAACTTATGTGTAGCTAATAATTTCAATAATATACTTATGATAGCTGAAGAATCAACAGCATGGCCTAATATAACCAAATCCGTAGAAGAGGATGGTTTAGGATTTAATTTAAAATGGAATATGGGATGGATGAATGATACATTAAAGTATATAAAAATAGATCCTATTCATAGAAAGAATTTTCACAATAGTTTGACTTTTCCTGTGACATATAATTACTCTGAAAAATTTATATTACCTATATCTCACGATGAAGTAGTTCATGGCAAAAAATCTGTAGTTGATAAAATGTGGGGAGATTATTGGAATAAATTTGCAGGTTTAAGACTATATTTAGCATATATGATTGGTTATCCAGGTAAAAAAATGACTTTTATGGGATATGAATTTGCTCAATTTATAGAATGGAGAGAGTATGAAGAATTACAATGGTATTTAATTAATGATTTTGAAATGCATAGGAATACTCAAGTTTTTGTTAAGGAATTAAATAGATTCTATAAGGGAAAGAAAGCACTTTGGGAATTAGATTATGATAAATCAGGTTTTGAATGGATAGATCCAGATAATTCACAGCAAAGTATATTTACTTTTATTAGAAGAGGTAGGAATATTGAGGATACATTGATTTTTATATGTAATTTTACTCCTGTTGTTTATTATGATTTTAGAATTGGAGTTCCATATAAAGCTATTTATAAAGAAGTATTTAACACTGATTCATCTAAATTTGGAGGCTCCAATCAATTAAATGAATCTGTCGTAATATCAGATGAATTTAAATATCATAATAGAGAATATTCAATAACTATAAAAGTGCCACCTATGGCCACATCTATATTTAAAGTTTATGAAATAGAAGATGGAGAGTATAAGGGGGAATAAGCTTGAAAATTTTATTTGCAGCATCAGAATCAAATCCATTTATAAAGACAGGTGGATTAGGAGATGTAATTGGAGCATTACCAGCATCATTAAAAGAATTAGGTCAAGAAGTAAGGGTAGTGATTCCTAATTATAGCGATATTAATAGAGATATTAAGGACAATTTAAAATTTGTAAGTAGCCTTAATGTTAAAGTAGGATGGAGAAATCAGTATTGTGGAATATTAGAATATGAATATGAAGGAGTTATATTCTACTTATTAGATAATGAATATTACTTTAAAAGGTGTGGATTATATGGATATTATGATGATGGTGAAAGATTTGCATTTTTTAGCAGGGCAGTACTTGACTTTTTAAATCTCATAGATTGGACTCCTGATGTAATACATTGTAATGATTGGCAAACAGCTATGGTTCCAGTACTTCATAAATTGGAATATATAAAAGAAGAAAAATTTAAAAATATAAAAACAGTATTTTCAATTCATAACTTATTATTTAAAGGAATGTATTCACCAGATGTTTTACCAGAACTATTTGGCTATGACTATGAACCATTTTTAAATGGAAGTTTAGAACATAATGGAGCAATTAGTTTTTTAAAGGGTGGTATAAATTACTCTGATAAAGTAACCACTGTTAGTAAGAGTTATGTAGAAGAAATAAAAACTCCTGAATATGGGGAAGGTTTAGAGGGATTATTACAATACAGAGGGATGTACTTAGAGGGAATAGTTAATGGTATAGATTATAAAGAATATAATCCAAATACAGATAAGAATATATATGTAAATTATGATATTGAAGAAATAGATAATAAACATATAAATAAAGAAGAACTTCAAAGGGAACTTAATCTACCTATAGATAAAGAAATACCAATGATAGGATTGGTTTCTAGATTAACTAATCAAAAAGGCTGTGATTTAATTGTTAGAATCTTAGATGAATTATTACAAGAAAATATTCAAATAGTTATTGTTGGAACAGGTGATTATCTATATGAAGAAAGTTTTAAGGATTTTGCTTTTAGGTATCCAGAGAAAATAAGTTCAAATATAAAATTTAGTGATGAATTAGCACATAAAGTATATGCAGCATCTGATATGTTTTTAATGCCATCTTTATTCGAACCTTGTGGCCTAGGACAACTTATTGCACTTAGATATGGGAGTATTCCTATAGTAAGAGAAACAGGCGGATTAAAAGATACTGTAAAACCTTATAATGAATATACTGAAGAGGGGAATGGTTTCAGCTTTAGAAATTATTCAAATCATGAGCTCTTAAATATAATTAAATATGCACTAAATATTTATAGTAGTAAAGATAGATGGAATAAAATTATTAAAAATGCCATGAAAACAGATAATAGTTGGAAAAAGTCTGCAAAAGAATATTTAAGGATATACGAGGAGTTGTTATAAGAGAAGTTTTAATGTAAAAATATTTTTGCGTGAGAGAGGGATGAGTTATGGGGAAAAAAGAAATTGTAGCGATGATTTTAGCTGGTGGACAAGGGTCTAGGCTTGGAATTTTAACTAAAAATATAGCAAAACCAGCAGTTCCATTTGGAGGCAAGTATAGGATTATAGATTTTCCTTTAAGTAATTGCTCTAATTCAGGAATATATACTGTGGGGGTCTTAACTCAATATAAACCATTAGATTTAAATAATCATATTGGTATTGGAGATCCATGGGATTTAGATAGACGAAATGGAGGAGTATCTATATTGCCACCTTATCAAGAAGAAAAGGGTGGTGACTGGTATAAGGGAACTGCTAATGCGATTTATCAGAATATTGAATTTATAGATAGATATGAGCCAGAATATGTACTTATTTTATCTGGGGATCATATTTATAAGATGGATTATTATAAAATGTTAGATTTTCATAAAGAAAATAATGCTGATGCAACTATTGCAGTTATAGATGTTTCAATAGAAGAGGCAAGTAGGTTTGGTATAATGAATACAAGAGAAGATAATTCAATATATGAATTTGAAGAAAAACCAACCAATCCTAAAAGTACAAATGCTTCTATGGGGATATATATCTTTAATTGGTCAGTTTTAAAGAGATTTTTAATAGATGATGAAAATGATATTATCTCAGATAATGATTTTGGAAAAAATATAATACCTAATATGCTTAATAGCGGTAAAAAATTAATGGCATATCCATTTAATGGATATTGGAAAGATGTAGGAACAATTCAGAGTTTATGGGAAGCTAATATGGATTTATTAAAGTTAGACAATAAATTGAATTTATATGATAGAGAATGGAAGATATATTCTCAAAATGATGTAAGCCCAGCTCATTATATAGGAGAGAATGCTAAAATAATCAATTCTCTAATTGCTGAAGGATGCGTTATACATGGGAAAGTAGAAAATTCAGTATTATCCCAAGGATCATATGTTGGAAAGAATACTATAATAATTGATTCCGTAATAATGCCTAATGTAAGAATAGGTGATAATGTTAAAATAGAAAAAGCTATTATAGGAAATAATGCAATAATAAATCATGGTTGCAGGATTATAGGTGATAATGATATAGAAGTTGTTGGTGCTTATCAATATGTTATTAACAAAATTAAATTTAATTATAAAGATATTATAAAAGATAATGAGATTAGTACTAATGAGATTATTAATATAGAAGGAGGGAGAGGTTAATGAAAAATTGCTTAGGAATAATTAATTTAGATGAAAATGTTAGCAATATGGGGGATTTAGTTAAATATAGGGTATTGGCTTCAGTGCCTCTTTCAGCCAGATATAGAGTAATAGACTTTGTCTTATCTAACATGACTAATTCAAGTATTGAAAGTATAGGGATTTTTACAGAAAATAAATCAAGATCTTTAATAAATCATTTAACTAATGGAAGACCATGGGATCTTCATAGAAAAAATGAGGGACTTAGAGTATTTAACTTTGGAGACTATCATCCCAATATAGATGACGTTCATAATTTTTCTGAACATATAGAGTTTATTGAGAAGAGTAGGAAGGAATATGTATTAATATCTCCATCGTATATGATTTGTAATATAGATTATAAAGAAGCAATAAGATATCATATTAAGTCTAAAAATGATATTACAATTATATATAAAAATGTTTATAATGCAGATAAATGCTTTTTTGAATGTGAATTACTTAATATTAATGATGATAATAGGGTAATAAGTATAGGGGAGAATGTCGGAAGAGAAAAAGAGGCAAAAATAAATATGGAAATGTATATTATGAAGGCTGATTTATTTATCAGTATTATACATGAATGTATAAAGAAGGGTATCCATAAAAAGATTAAAAGATATATGGCTGATAGTTTAACAAATTTAAAAGTTGGAGCTTTTGAATTTTATGGATATCTATCATGTATTAACTCTACAAAGTCTTATTTTGATACTAATTTAGATATGTTAAATCAAAATATCAATAAGGAGTTATTTTATAATAATAAACCTATTTATACGAAGTCTAAGGATGAGCCGCCAACTTTATATACAGATATAAGTTTGGTATCTAATTCAATAGTTGCAAATGGGTCCTACATTGAGGGAGAAATTAAGAATTGTATTATAGGAAGACATGTAAGGATAGAAAGTGGAGCAAAACTTGAAAATTGTATTATAATGCAAAGCTCTATCATAAAGTCTAATGCGTTTATGAATAATGTTATAGCAGATAAGGGGACAGTGGTAAGCTCTAATAATGTAATTAGAGGGACAGATAAGTTTCCTGTAACAATACAAAAGGGAAAAGTAGTATAGAATATTAATAGTTAGAAGAGGTGATATATTAGATTGACTTAGTAGTTTTTCTTTTATACACCTCTTTAAATGTACTTATATAATATATTTAATATCAAATGTGCCTGGTGTATCAATAGTAGAAATATGTAGAAATAAGGAGAAAATAATAATATTATTAATTTAATTTATAAAAATAATGGTATTAAGTAGAAATAATTATTAGTTAAAATGGTAAGATAAGTTTCATTCCCAAGAGAAATGTCTCAAAGGAAAACTTACTAAAAAGATTTAAGAAATGTATTGACAATTAAATCTTAAAGTAGTAAAATATAAAAGTCGCTTGAGGGCGATGAAGAAAATGGTCTTTGAAAATTGAACAGAAAATAAGTTAAGTAAAATAAACCAGCAAT
>NZ_JABUTB010000043.1 GCF_021443865.1 Clostridium sp. | reverse complement strand
GCTGGTTTATTTTACTTAACTTATTTTCTGTTCAATTTTCAAAGACCATTTTCTTCGTCACCCTCAAGCGACTCATTTATTATACTACTAAAAGATTTGTTTGTCAACATTTTTCGACTTTTAAAATCTTTTAATCGTTTGTCCCTTTTTGTTTGTTTTTGTCGGGAACGAGATTTATCTTAACACTTATATCAAAAATAATTATTGCGTAATTAATCTTTCATATAAAAACAATATCTCTTTTCTACTTTATTCTCCATTTTTCAACATATTGCTGTTATTGATACACCAGGTTGAGTTAACCTTTATTTTTTTATAAAATCCTTTATTCAGATGCTATATAATTTATATATACGCAAAAAGAGGAAGAATTTAAATTCTTCCCCTTTTATAATATTATCTATTTCTTTAATTCAGCTTTTACTGCATCAGCTACGAATTGTACATTTGTTCCAACTATAACTTGAATGCTACCTTTTCCAGGTCTTATAATACCTCTAGCTCCTAAAGATGTTAACTTCTTATCTGCAACAACTGAATTATCTTTAACATTAAGTCTTAATCTTGTTACACAGTTGTCTACTGTTAATATATTGTCTTTTCCACCTAAAGCTTCAATATATGCTTTAGCTACTTCATTCATATCACCACTAATTACTGTGTTTTCTGTAAGTTCATCCTCATCTTCTCTTCCTGGAGTTTTTAAGTCAAACTTAGTAATGATAACTCTAAATACTACATAGTATATAACTGCAAACGCTAAACCTATAGGTATTATTAACCATGGATTTTCAGCCATTGGTGCCTTAAAGCTTAAGAACCAATCAACAAATCCTGCACTGAAGTTAAATCCAGCTCTAACTGGTAATAAAGTAGTAACTACTGCAGATAAACCTGTTAATAAAGCATGTACTACATATAGTCCTGGAGCTAAGAACATAAATGCAAATTCTAATGGTTCTGTAACTCCTGTGAAGAATGAAGATAAAGCTGCTGCTAATAATAATCCATATACAACTTTCTTCTTATTATCTTTAGCTGTATGATACATAGCTAAAGCTCCTGCTGGTAAACCAAACATCATAACTGGGAAGAATCCTGTCATGTACATTCCAGTTACCCCTTGAGTACCTGTTCCTGCCCAGAAGTTTCCAAGATCATTAATTCCAGCAACATCAAACCAGAATACTGAATTAAGTGCATGGTGTAATCCAAATGGAATTAACAATCTATTAAAGAATGCATAAATACCTGATCCAATTGCACCTGTAGAAATAATTGCTTTACCAAATGATACTAGTGCATTGTAAACTACTGGCCATATAAAGAATAATATTAATGATGCAACTAATGAAGCTAAAGCTGTCATTATAGCAACTGATCTCTTACCACTAAAGAATCCTAATGCATCAGGTAACTTAGTGTTTTTAAACTTATTATAACAACTAGCACCAATTAAACCTGCAATGATACCTATAAATTGAGTTTGAGTTTTGCTGAAAGCTGCTGGAACTTCTGCAACATCTATTCCCTTAAACATTGCAACAGCACCTGTACTTAATAATGTTGTTATTACAAGCCATGAAACTAATCCAGCAAGTCCTGCTGTTCCATCGTTGTCATCTGACATACCAACTGCTACCCCAATAGCAAATAGTATTGCCATGTTATCTATTAATGCTCCACCTGCTTTTAATAAGAAAGCTGCGCCTATACTATTAGCACCCCAACCTGTTGGGTCAAGCCAATAACCTATACCCATTAAGATACTAGCAACTGGAAGTGCTGCAACTGGAAGCATTAATGATTTTCCTAGTCTTTGAAGATACTTCATCATAATAATAATTCCTCCTTAATATTTTATATAAATCTAGACAGATAAAAAATAATACCTTATGAAACAAAAAAAACCGAAAAGGAAATTATATTTTTATAAAACCCTCTTCGGCTCATGCTCATTAATTGATAACACGCCTAAATTCATATATTTTTTAATTACAATAACATTCTATCACCTAATGTTATTGTTTTCAATATATTTTTTTTAAATTTTTAAATTTTTTTATACTTTCCTAATTCCATATTTTTTCTATAATTTATTGACTTTTACTAATAAGTATATATATAATCATTATAGACGTGTTACTGTTTAATCAGGCATGAGTCCATAACTAAATAGGGACTTATGCCTTTTATTTTTAATTAGTGACATATTATATTATGTATTTATTATTTTAAATTAATGAATACTATAGTTATGTCAATAAATCTAAAACAGAAAGGATGTGAATTCCTGATTATTCAGGAAATAATATGTTTAAATTTCTAAAAAATTTATTCAACTCAGACTCAAAAAATGAAGAAATAGTAGCTACAAATACTAATTCTAACGTTCTTGTTGCTCCTGTTTCAGGTAAAGCAATGCCTTTATCAGAAGTTCCAGATCCTGTTTTCGCAGAAAAACTTGCTGGAGACGGAATGGCTATACTTGCTGAAGGTGATACTGTTGTTGCACCTGCAGATGGAGAAGTTACTTTAATATTCAAAACCAAGCACGCATTTGCTATGACTTTAGAAAATGGACTAGAATTACTTGTTCATATCGGATTAGAAACTGTTGCTCTTGATGGAGAAGGTTTTGAGCAATTAGTTGAACAAGGAACAAAAGTAAAAGCTGGTACTCCTTTAATAAAAATAGATAGAGAGTTTATATTAAGCAAAGGTTTATCACTTGCAACACCAGTTCTTATAACTAATGTTGATGCAACTAAATCAATTACTCCTATTGAGAGTGGAGAAGTTGTTGCTGGAAAAACTACAGTTGTTAACTTTGAAGTTTAAAAAACATAAAAAATGGTACTGAATTTTGAAATTCAGTACCATTTTTTTATGATTTCTATTTAATTAAAGATACTCTAAATCTTTCTATATGCATAGCCAAATAAGCAATTTCATCCTCTGATATATTATCAATATCAAGAATTTTGCAAATTATAACTCTAGCTTCCTCAGCAATCTTATAGGATAATCTATATTTTACTTTAATAACATCAATTAAGTCATTTTTTATTTGACTATTAGTTATTATTCTTTCTATAGCAAATCTTATATGAGTTAAAAACCTAGCATAATCTAAAGATTTTCTATCTATTTTTATTTTAAGTCTATCCTCTACATGTTCTATTATAGAATTACTTAAGAAGCTATATTTTATAGTGTTTGATAACTTACCATTATTTCTAGCTGAATGAATATGTAATGCTATAAATCCCTTTTCACCTTCAGGCATTTCTACCTTCAATTCTTCCTTTATTCTACTAGATAATCTACAAGCCATACTAAATTCTCTTCCATAAAGAGTTTCTATCTCTACTAAAAATGGATTTTGAATCTCTTCATTATCCTTAAGTCTCCTTATAGCATAAAACAAGTGATCTATTAACCCTACGTGAATATTTTCATTTAGTTCTTCACCTAATTCATCAGTAATTTCAGCAATTACCTCTTCTACTAATGCGATTAGCTTAGAGTCAACTCTATTTAAAATCTCATTAAAATTTCTTTGATTATCTTCATCTGCTATTATAAATATCTTTTCTATTACTGTACCTTTTTCTATTAAATCTCCTAGCTTTTTTCCAAAACCTATCCCCTTTTGAAATAATATTTTTTCTTTCCCATTATCTCTTACTAATAATATGTTGTTATTAAAAGATTTTATAACCTTCACATTGTTATTTAATATTATTTTATCCATGCCATCACCCCCCTCTACCATTACTAAAATTAATCATTCTATAATATTTTATAAAATGTTATGTGGTCTCTCCAATATCCATTTATAAATAAATATTTTTCGTTTAGGCCTATTTCTTTAAAGCCACACTTAGTTAGAACTGACCTTGATTTATCATTATCAATTAAAACTGATGCTTCTAATCTATGAAGTTCTAATTCTGTTTCTGCATACTTTGATGCTAAAGTTAGAGCTTCTGTCATATACCCTTTTCCTTGAAAATCCTTATCTAAGGAATAGCCAACGATTCCATTTTTAAATACACCGTAGACAATATTAGATATTTTAATCTTACCTATTAATTTATCATCTTTATAAATGCCTAAATCAATTCCAGTACCATTCATAAGATTTTTATAACTTTCAAGAAGTATATCCCTTTGTGTTTCAATTGTATAAAAACTATTATCTCTTGTAGGCTCATAGTAGCTTAAATGTTCTTTATTTCTTATATAATAATCTAATAATTCCTCTGCACAATCAGGTGTAAAGCTTCTCAAAGCTATTCTCTTACCTTTTAAACTAACAATATAATTTCTTTGTTTATTATTAAATTCACTTCTATTGATTCCAAAGCTTAATTCATCTAGAAATACTCCATTTAAAAATATACTTTCTGTAAATATACCTTCTAAAGTAAAGCCTAAATCTAAAAAAACCTTGTAATCTATATTTTCATCTACTAGTATGTTAGCTTTATGAATTGTACCATCCTTAAAAATTGTTCTTAAAATACACAATATGGTTTCTCTTAGTAAAACCTGTTTATTTTCTTTAAAGAACTTTAATCTAATATTACATCTTTTATTATCCTTGTCTAGCTCCGTTATAGTAAACCTTCCTATAAAAATATTAGTTCTATCCTTAATTTTATAATCATTAAGGCTTCCCTTAACTAGTTCTATATTTATTTCCTTATTTTTATTCATAATACTATCTCCTAAGTTGAATCTGTTTACTATTATCTCTATTATAACGAAAAAAATATAATTTACACAATATATTATACTAGCTAATCCAAATGTAACAATAAGTTATTTCATTATTATAAGTAATTTTTCATATATTTACTATATATTACTATGTTATTTAGGAGATTTTATGAAGCCTTTAAACATAATTACAGAAGAAAGTTTAATTAATGAAATAAGAAGCACAAGTAAAATTATCCCCTTAGAGATAGAGCTATATAAATTTATAACTATTGATAAAAGCTGGGGAAATAAACTGTCTCTTACTAATTTGTTTAGACAAATTATTGGTGAGGATATAAATATTAATATATTGTTTAAATAGTTATACTTAATCAGTATTTAAGATGTATAATATAAGATAAATAATAAACAATATAGTGAGGAGAGTGATAGAATGAAAAAAATAGTTTTAGCTGGTGGATGTTTTTGGGGAGTTGAAGAATTCTTATCTAGAATTAATGGAGTTATATCTACTGAAGTTGGTTACGCTAATGGAAGAACTGAAAATCCAACTTATGAAGATGTATGCTATAAAAATACTTACTTTGCTGAAGTTTGCTTAGTTGAATATGATGAAAATATTTTATCATTAGAAAACTTGTTAAAAGAATATTGGTCAATAGTAGATCCAACTGCTTTAAATAGACAAGGTCCTGATGTTGGGAGTCAATATAGAACAGGAATATTTTATTTAGATGAAAGTGACTTAGATACAATATTAAAAAGTAAAGAAGAGAATCAAAAAAATTATGATAAAAAAATAGTTACAGAGGTAGTTCCGTTAGTCAACTATTATAAAGCTGAAGAATATCATCAAAAATATTTAAAGAAAAACCCAAATGGCTATTGCCATATAAAATTATAAAAAAAGAGGCTAAAAAGCCTCTTTTTACTATTATTTAATTAAATTATCTCTCATCTTATCAGTAGCTTCTTGTAAAGCAGTTTGCCAGTCCTTAACTGTTTTATCTCCAGTCATTACAGAGTCAACTGTTCCTACATAAACATCTGAATATTTTAATCCTTCTACCGGGTTAGTTGCTGCAAATACTCCAATTAATGCCTTAGCTCCATTATCATACATCTTTAATAATTCAACTTGTAATGGCTCTAAATGTTTAGTTGCAATTTCCATTGAACCCTTAACTGGAACAACTCCCTTAGCATTTTCTGCAATAATATTAACAGCTTCATCACTATACATATAAGCCATAAATTCTTCTGCTAATTCTATATTTTTAGAATCCTTTGGAATATACATTTGCTCAATAAAACTTACAGCATATTGATCTCCACCCTTGTTAAATGCTGGATATGGCATGAATCCCCATTCAAAACCCTCTGCTCTTGGAGCATCATTCATTTCTCCTGGTAACCAGTTTCCATTAGGTATAAATAATACTTTGTTATCTAAAATTAATTGTTGATTATTTTTAAAGCTTTGATTGTTAGCATTAGCTACTACTGTTGGTTCTAAATAATCCTTAAGTTTTCCAACTGTTTCTAAAGTCTTTGTAGCAGGCTCTGACATCCAGAAGCCTTCTGCATAATTCATTGCATCATCAAAAGCTTTTGTGCCACCAGCTGCTGCAAGCATAGGAGGAATCATACAATCAAGGTATCCTGCTGTTGGGTATGACCATAATGATATTCCATCAGCTTTTGCCTTATCTCCTAAAGCAAACATTTCATCCCAAGTTGTTGGAAGTTCATATCCATTGTCCTTAAATAAAGTTTTATTATAGAACATTCCTGTTGGACTATAGAATAAAGGTAATAAATAAGTCTTACCATCAGCATATGGATTAGTTGCATAACTATCAATAAATCCTGGTAATAGCTTGTCCTTAACTGTTACACTTTCTCCTGGAATAGTCTTAGATAATACATTGCTTAAATCATGTAATCCTTGCTCTTTAGTAAAGGTTTCTGTTAATGCATCTGGTCTTCCAGTTGCTAGATAAATAAAATCTGGTACATTTCCTGCTTGAATTTGAGGACGAATAACTTCTTCGATATTTGAAGCAACTGTTAATTCTACTGTTACTCCTTCATGTTGCTTTTCAAAATTTTCTTTTAGCTTTTCCCAATAAACTTTTCCATAGCCACCTTCAAAAGCCGCTATTTTTAATGTCTTAGTTTCTTTTCCTGTGTCAGTTGAAGCTTCTTCTTTTGGACCACACCCTACTAAAGTAGTCATTGCCATAATTGAACTTAGTATTAACGCTAATGTTCTTTTTTTCATTATATTTCCTCCCTTTTCAATAAACCATTTTATATTTATACCATAATTTTTAATAAAAGCAATTATTGTTTATAAGTTAATTTTAAGCACTTGTAAACGTTAATAATATAAGATTTTTGCTTAATAATTTAAATATATTGCTTAGATATCAATATACTTAAATTACTGATATTTTTTATTATAAATATAAAGCTCCAATATTATCCCAGCCATACCAATAAACATAATACTTAACCCAAAGTATCCTGTAATTGAATTACCCTTTATAACCAAAAGCAAAGATACAAAGAACAATATAGTTAAAATTATATTTTTTAACATTATAATCCTCCTTTGAAATAGATATTAATTAATATCAATCCACCTTATTTCAGTTGGAGCTAATTCTAAAGTCATTAACTTACCATCTCCATCATAAATATTTGATACTTGCTTTTCATTTGAATTATTAATTACAGCGTATTTATTAGAATCTAAATAAGCTGAAACTTCACAGTATGGATTATCAGCATACCACTTCTTCATTTCCTCTTCCTTGTTGGCTGCATAGTAGCAAGCTCTAGTTAAGATACGAGTATTTTGAATTGAATATGGAAGTCCTGCAATATATACAGCTCTACCCTTTCCATATTTATTAGCTGACATTAATAAGTCACCCTTTGTATATTTTACAATTTCTGTATTTTCACTTAATGAATAGATATTCTTTTGACCTTCGCCAAAATTAATATCTTCAAATATATCTTCAGTTATAAAATGTGAATCTACTTCTTTAGTAAAGTACTTATCTGAACTTAAAGAGAATCCTAATTCCTTATCAATTCCAAATGCATCTGCTAATTGGAAGTAATGACCTCCATTTAAAACAGCTGATGGTTCTCCAATTCCTATAAATCCACCACCTTCAAATATCCACTTTCTTATCTTTGTTATAATCTCTTCATCTAGCCATTTTTCTCCACCACTGAAGGCTGTTCCTGCATCACCAGCATTAATAATAACATCAATACCTTCTGGCACTCCATTTTCTTTAATATCATCAAAACTTATAAAGCTTACATCTACACTCATACCACTAAGAGATTCTATTACCCCTAAATAAGTATATATTTGCTTATACCATAATGCATGAGCAACCATATGAGTTTGCCAAGTACGTAATTTACCCCAGCAATTTAATACAGCAACCTTTAATCCACAGTAAGGTTTATTTCCATTTATAGTGTCATAAATCTCTCTAAACTCATTACAAACACTTTCAATATAATCCACAAATTTAGGGAACTTATATGCTAGTGATAAATATCCACCATAGCCTATTCTGTCTACTGGCTTTCTCATAATTGCACGTCTTGCTGTTAACCAATTATCTCTTGCCTCAATAGTAGGATCATTTCCTTCATGGAAAGTGTCTGGGAAGAAGTATGGTAAAAATCTTCCTTCAGTATATTTAACTCCTGGAATATCAGAAATCATTCTTAAAGTAGCTCCTCCGCCTACAGATCCAACTACTGCATCTAAACCTATATTTTCAAAGTACTTTCCATAAGGTTCAGTTCCTATCCAGTTGTCACCTAGAAACATCATAGCTTCTCTTCCATTATCATGAACTATATCTACTAACTTCTTCACATTATCTGAAACAAACTTTTGTTGAAAATCCATATAATCTAAAAACTTTTTACTTGGAACTCTAAATGAGCTATTATAGTACCCTTCATCAATAATATCTTCGGCCCTTAACTTGTACCCTTTAACCTTTTCAAACTCTGTTAATGCTTCTGCACTAACACTTGAACTATATCCAAACCAGTCTACGTATTTTTCCTTTGCCTTATCATTAAATACTAATGTAAAGTGGTAAAAGAATGTTGTGAACCTTACAACATCTGCTTCTGGATGTTCATCTAACCATTTATGCATAGCTTCAAATATATATTTATTTGTTTTTGGTTTTCTTGCATCAAAAGGAATTTCATGAGGTTTATCACCCCAATTATTTGTTATATGGTTATACATTTGTGTTGGATCCCATAAGCAGTATGCTAAGAATGAAACTGTATATTCATGCCAAGGTTTAGCTTCATTAATTGTTACTTCTTGAGTTTCTTCATTATATATCCACTTATCTAAACTAACTACTTCACTAGTAGTTCTATCTATTACTTCCCAAAACTCCTTAATATCATGATAGCTATCAGGTTTTACCTGTTCCTTAAAATATCCATCCATAATATTTATAGTTAGTAAATTTGAGGTTGCTATGTGATGCTTAGTCATTAAATAAGTTTGTTGTAATTCTTCTGGGTTTTTCTCTGCCCAGTCATTATCTCCACGAGTAACAAAGTAAGTAGAATATACTTTTTTAGCTAAATCCTTTATTTCCTTTGGTAGCTTAAAGCCATCACAATCTCTTATAGCATCTGCTCCCCATTTTTCTGCAATTTCCATAGTCTCTTTTAAAAAATTATCATCTGTTGGAATTGTAACTCTGCCTTTATTCATTATTGTCCTCCTTATTTATTCTTTTATGCCTCCTACTGTCATACCTTCTGTTAATTTCTTTTGAACTAATATATAGAAAACTATTGTTGGAATCATTACTATTACTAAACCTGCATATAAAGAGCCATAATCTGTAGCTGTCTTTTGTACTTGCATTAAATTAATAAGTCCAAGTGGTAATGTTTTTGCTTTATTAGGTAACATAGTAAGAGCAATGATATATTCATTCCAAAATCCTAGAAAATTAAATAATATTACGGTTATTATACTAGGCTTGGCCATTGGCATTATAACGTGAATTAATGTTTTTAAATTACTACAACCATCAACATAAGCTGCCTCTTCATAGGCCTTTGGTAATGACTTAAAAAATGTCATAAGTAGATATATAGTAAAAGGTAGAGCTGTAGATGCATATATAATACTAAGCACTATCCTACTATCTAAAAATACGGTCATACTAGTTGGAATTTCAAAAATGCTTCTAATTAATTTTTCTCCATCTAATACTAATAAGAAAATTGGAACTACAATATAGTTAACATTTATAAATAATCCAGCTGAAAATAATAAATTTAATATTTTCTTGCTTTTAAATTCAAATCTGGATAATACATATGCAGCTGGTATAGAAACAACTAATAGTATTATTAGTGCTAATGCTGTAACTATTACTGAATTCATAAAGTAATTTCCCATATTAGCATCTACAAATGCCTTAGTGAAATTCTCAAAATATAATCCTTTTGGTAGAGCCCATGGATTTCCATAAAACTCTGATTTATGCTTAAATGATGCTAATATAGCCCACCCTAGAGGAACTAATATACTTAATGCAAATATAGATAAACATAAATAAGTAAAAATCTTCATTAACTTTTCTGTTGATGTCTTTTTATATAATTTGTCCATATTAATCCCTCCTTAGAATTCAATTACTTCTCTCTTAGTAGCCTTACTAATTACTAATGATAAGCCAAAGGAGAAAATGAAAATTATAACCCCTATTGCCATACCATATCCATAAGATGAATTAGAGTAAGCCTGCTTGTACATATAACTTAAGAAAACTTCTGAAGAACCATCTGGCCCACCTGATGTCATAACCTTTACAAAAAGGAAACTTAGATTGATTGTACTAATTATAAAGAAAGTTAATGTTGTTCTTATAACATTCCATATTAGAGGTAAAGTAATAGTGAAAAATTGTTGTGTTCTTGTGGCTCCTTCTAAGTCAGCTGCTTCGTAAAGACTATCTGGAATACTACTCATGCTTGCCATATACATAACCATATAATATCCAACAGCTTGCCATATCATGGCTATGGCTATACACCATATAACTACCTTTTGGTCTCCTAGCCACATTCTTTTTAAGTTTTCTAAACCTAAACTACTAAGGCTTGCATTTATTATTCCTCTTTCCGGATCCAATATAGCTGAAAATATAGCTGAAATGACTACTACTGATAATATATTAGGAAAGTAAAAGACTACTCTAAAGAAATTTTTAAACTTTGTTTCTTTTTTAGTTAGTATTGCTGCTGAAATTATTGCTAAAATCATAGTAACTATAGTAACTATTACTAGCAAAAACAATGTATTTTGAAATGACTTAATGAAATTACCGTCTTTAAATAATATTGTAAAATTGCTTAATCCTACAAACTTCTTGTTATTAGATAATCCGCCCCATTTAAATAGTGACATCCAAAAGACATTTATCGTTGGAATCACCATAAATACTATAAATAGTATAAGTGCCGGCATCACTGATAACCCTACAAACACCTTGTTTACAGTACTTTTCTTACGCATATATCTTGTCTCCCCCCTTATTTATTTGTTTATTTTATAAATTTATTGTATCTTTATGAAATCAATTACACAATAATATTATTGCGATATTCTATAGTAATCTTGCGATATAAATATAATTATATTTATATATATCTTGTTATATTATAGAATAATTATATAGAATGGAGGTTTAAAATGAGTAATACTAGATACTTAATAAATAAGAATGCGTATAACCCTAATTATGAATTACTTTATATTAGCAAATCTAAATTTGAAAACGATTGGCATAGTACTGCTCACTTTCATCCATTTACAGAAATATTTTTTATTACGGATGGAAAAGGAGCCTTTTACTTAAGTGATCAAATTGTTAATGTGGAAAAGTGGGACTTAATTATAATTAATTCTAATTGCTTGCACACAGAAAAATCCTCACTATCAGATGTTCCACTTGAGTATATTGTTATGGGAGTAGATAATCTATTATTAAACTTTCCCGAATCCTATAGTTTAACTGACAATGATAAACAAATTAAGTTATATGAGATTATGAATTTTGCTAAGGATAAAGATGTAATTTTAAATTATTTTAATACTCTAATAAAAGAAATACAAAATAAGGAATTTAATTATGAAATAGTATGTAAAAGCATTTTAAATATGTTTATTACCTACATTATTAGAAGTAGAAGCTCACTAATATTTATAGAAGAATCTAGAGAGAAGTTAAATTTAGAGTGTATAAAGATAAAAAACTATATAGATTCTCATTATTCTCAAAATATAACCTTAGATTTTTTATCTAACTTAACTTATATGAACAAATTCCACTTAGTTCATACCTTTACTAAACAAATTGGTTTATCTCCAATTAATTATGCAATAAATAAACGTATACAGGAAGCAAAAAACTTGCTTTCAACTACTAATTATTCAATTAGAGATATAGCTTCTATTGTTGGGTTTTCTAATTCCTCATACTTTAGCCAAATGTTTAGAAAGGTTACTGGGATAACTCCTAAAAATTATAGAGATGAACTTCTAAGTTTAGAAAAGGCTAAACAAAAAGTGTGAAAATAATATTATGTTAATAATTATCTTCACACTTCTTTTTAAATATTTATATATTATTTTAATCCTAATATAGATTGAACTACTTCTCCACCTAAAATCATTCCAGCTACTGGAGGAACATATGATATACTTCCTGGTATTTGTCTTTTAGAAGTACATTTTTTAGTGCCACCTGTACAAACGCATCCTGTTTTACAAGTTACTACATCTTCTGTTTTTGGTTTAGTTGGCTTTTCTTCTGAATATACTACTTTTAGCTTTTTAACTCCTCTTTTTTTAAGTTCATATCTCATAACTTTAGCTAAAGGGCAAACCTTTGTATCATATATATTTGCCACCTTAAATTGCGTTGGGTCAAATTTGTTACCAGTTCCCATTGAAGCAATTATATTGATTCCTTTTTCATAGCAATACTCTGCTAATGCTATTTTTGCAGAAACTGTATCAATAGCATCTATTACATAGTCAACATCATCAGGAATTAATTCACTTAAATTATCAGGTGTAACGAAAATTTGATGAGTTATAACATTACACTTTCTATTTATAGAAAGTACTCTTTCTTTCATAACTTCTACCTTAACTTGACTTATTGTCTTATATGTAGCATGTATTTGTCTATTTAAGTTAGTAAGGCAAACAGTATCATCATCTACTAATATTAAAGTACCTACTCCAGCTCTAGTTAAAGCTTCTACTGCAAAGCTTCCTACTCCACCAACACCAAATACCATTACTTTTGCATTTTTTAATTTTTCTAATCCATCAGAACCTACAAGAAGTTCTGTTCTAGATAATGGATGTTGTAACATTAATTTCTCTCCTTTATATATCTTGTGTTTAACAAAAATACTTAAATTTAATATATCCTATTTTAGACTATTATTAATCTATTAACAACAATATTTTTTTGGATATTAATTAAAAATTGTCAAATTATATATCTTATTTAAATAATGTAGATAATATGATAAGATATTAAAAGATTTAAGTTATGTGTACATAAATTTAAGGAGGATAATTTATGATATTAGGAATTATAAGTGCAATGAGTGAAGAATTAGAACTTCTTCTAAAGGATATGGATATTAAAGAGGAAACTAAAAAAGCCAATATGACTTTCTATAGAGGAAGCTTAGAAAATAAAGATATAATTGCTGTTGTTTGTGGAATTGGTAAGGTAAATGCTGCTGTTTGCTCACAAATATTAATATCTGAATTTAATGTAGATTCTATAATTAATGTTGGAGTTGCAGGTGGAATTGGTAAGAATATTTACCCTGGAGATGTAGTAGTAGGTACTAACTTAGTTCAACATGATATGGATACTACAGTTTTTGGAGATCCTCATGGTCAAATTCCAAGATTAGATACCTTTGATTTTAAATGTGATGAAGCTTTAATTAATGCTGCATTAGAATCTTGTGATGAAATTAAAGAAATTAATACTTTCTCAGGTAGAATAGTTTCTGGGGATCAATTTATTTCAAGTGTGGACAAAATTAAGTGGTTTGAAAAAGAATTTAATGCTATGGCATGTGAAATGGAAGGTGCTAGTATAGCACAAGTTTGTTATCTAAATAGTATTCCTTTTGTAGTTATTAGATCAATTTCAGATAATGCTAATAATGGAGCTCATATGGATTATGAAAAGTTTATTCCTATAGCTGTTAATAATTCAACTAAAATATTAGAAAATATGATCCAAAAACTATAAAAATAGAGGTAAAATAACAGGGTGTATGCTCCGTCGCAAGCTCCAAGTCGCACCACCATGTTATTTTACCTCTCTCTAATTAAATGAAATAATTCCTCCTAGATGGGAATTATGTAATTATATAAATTTAACTATAGCCAATATTATTATTGGTTATAAAGCCTCTTCTATTTTAGTTTCTAAATTTTATCTTTATGCCATTGCTTGAATTGCAAATGGGATACCATAAGATATAATAGTCATTATTGCTGTTGCTATAAGTATTCCTATAAAAATTGATAGGGATGCTTTCTTAACATCAATTCCTAATAATGCTGCTATAAGAGCTCCTGTCCATGCTCCCGTTCCTGGTAATGGTATTCCTACAAATAAAGCTAGTCCCCAAAATTCATATTTTTTAATTTGGTCACTTTTGGCCATTGATTTTTCTTCTAGCTTTTCAACTAAAGGCCTAAATAATTTAGTTTTCTTCATATAATTGAATATTGGGGTAATAAAAAATAAAATAAATGGAATAGGAACTATATTTCCTACAATACATATAATTATTGCTTCAACTACTCCAATACCTAGTAATGATGCTGCAATTAATCCTCCTCTAAGTTCTAAAATCGGCACCATTGATATTATAAATACTACAACTTCCTTTGGCATAAAGCTTAAGGTGCTAGTAAACCAATTAATTAACGAATCTACCATAATCTACTCCTCATATTGTATATTTCTTTTTTAATAAAAATATAAATTTTTATACATATATAAGATTATATAATAAATACATATTATTCAAGAGCTATTTTCTGAATTTTTATAAAATATATCTTATTTTGAAAATTTTATGCTTTATTTTATTAATTAATAGTGCTTATAAAAAAGGGGCTGTAGCACAATGTAAAATGAATAATGAAAAATGTAAAATTAAAGAAGAAACTCCCTTTAAACTTGACCCTGTCAAGTAGACAATAG
>NZ_JABUTB010000042.1 GCF_021443865.1 Clostridium sp. | reverse complement strand
TTCTGAAGAAGAAATAATAAATAAATATAAACTTATATTATTATTTAATAATGATGAAAGTATTAAATTCCTATTTTTTATTAGGAGTATTAATAAGGGGCTAGGGGAGAGAAGGATATTCAGAATTTTACTAAAATACTTAGCTAAAGAAAATCCAGATAGTGTAGAAAAGAATTTAAGAGCCATCCCTAAATATGGTCGGTGGGATGATTTATACGCTTTATTTGATACACCTTTAGAAAATAAAGTAATAAACCTATTTAAATCTCAAATTCAAAAAGATTTATCTTCTAATAGACCATCAAACTTAGGAAAATGGCTAAAATCAGAAAATTCATCTTCAAAAGAAAGTAGAGCTTTAGGTTATAAAACTAGAGTATTATTAAACTATTCACCAAAAAAATATAGAAAGCTATTATCTACTTTAAGAAAAAAGCTTAATATAACAGAAAGTATTCTAACATCAAAACAGTATGAAAAAATTAATTATGGAGATCTTTCGAAAATAGTTTTAAGTAAATATAAAAAAGCTTTTCTTAGAAATGATAATGATAAATATAATTTATATTTACAAAATGAACATTATAAAGAAAAGTTTTTACCTAATAAAATAATTAACTACCTAAATTCTAATATGAAACTTGATATTCTAAATAAAAAAATCGAAAAATCATTATTTGATATAATTATTAAAGAAGCTAAGATATTAGAGGATTCAATTATAATAAATGGATTAGAAGAAGATGAAAATTCTTACACTTTAAGTTTACTTTTATTTACAATCGTTTTATACAAAAAAATAAATTTGAACGCATTTAAAAACCATTATATATCTTTTAAGAAAAATCCTAAATTTAATAAATTGTCAGAATCGAATTCTGTTAATAATATAAAATCAATATATAATAATTATAGTAATTTTAAAATAGATTTAAACGCAGCATTAGATTTACTTTTATTTACATTATTAAAGAAGAATATAAATCCAGAATCAGCTCCAAAAGCAATATTGTTTATATATAACAAGGATGAAGATATAGATTTTAAATCATTAGAAATTAATAAAGAAAAATGGCTAAAAGCCGGTTTTAAGCATCCAAAAATTAAATTGTGGAATTTAAATAGCTTAGAAAGAAATTTTTCTATAACAAGTTACCAAGAAACAATTAAAATCTCAGGATATAATCAAAACATCTGGCCGTATTTATTAGAATCAAAACCAATAACTAATTCTAAAATAATTTTAAATAAATACAAAAAAATTAATTACCAAGATATTATTATATAAGTAATGCAAAGTTGCATTACTTATATAATTTACTTTACATAATATTTAATATGTAGTAACTATACTCTAGAAAAACCCACTAAATTTATTTCGCTAAATATACATTTAGTGAATTTCGTTATCTTGAAAAAGTAAAATGGCTGTGATATAATAAAATCAAGGCTTAACAAGGATTTAATGAGGTGAAAAAAATGTCTAATGTGCGAAAAATAACTTACAAATATAAAGATTTTAAATACAGCGATGATGTAAACAGGCTTTTAAATGTTGAGTTAACTAATAAAGATAAGAAAAAAATTCATTTAATCTATTCAAACTATTACAATTTAGGCGTAGATCGTGGATATGAATTTATAATTGAAGATCTTTATAAATTAGTTGAAATACATAAGTTATCTACTGACCAATTGGCAGAAATATATGATACTGGTGTTAGAAATATTCAAATCTGGCTTAAGGAATTAGGAATTAATCGCAGTATAAAAAAAGGTCAGAAATTAAAGAAGAAAAATTCTTCATCAAATTTGAATTTAAAATCTGGCGAAAATTCAAATTTAAATAACAATTCATTAATGAATAAATACGGTATAGAAAAACTTGAAATTAAAAATTTGCCACAATCCATTATTGATTTTTTAAATTACTTAGAAACAATTAAAGGTAAATCACCAAATACAATTAAGGGCTATGAAATTGATTTATCTATGTTTTTTAAATTTCTAAAAATATATAAAGGTTTAGTTGTAGATCCTTCTCTTGAATTTCATGAAATCGATATTAAAGATATAGATAATTCATTTATAAGAAATATTAAATTAACAGATATATATGCATTTTTAAGTTTCGCAGAAAAACAAAGAAATAATGGTAATTATGCCAGAGCAAGAAAAGTTGCAGCTTTAAAGTCTTACTTTAAATTTCTTCAAGGCAAGGCAAAAATTATAGAAGATAACCCTACCTTAGATTTAGAATCTCCTAAGATTAATAAAAGACATCCAATTTATTTAACCTTAGATGAAAGTTTAAATTTATTAACTTCCTTAGATAAAAGTAATAAAAATTATCCTAGGGATTATTGTATTCTAACATTATTCTTAAATTGCGGAATGCGATTATCGGAATTATGTGGAATTAAAATGGAAAAAATTAAGGGAGATACTTTAACTATTATAGGAAAAGGTAATAAAGAAAGAACTGTTTATTTAAACGAAGCATGTATAAAAGCTATAAATAACTATTTAATGGTTAGAGATGACTCAAAATGTCTTCCAGAAGATAAAGAATACCTACTACTCTCCTCCCGCTATAAACCAATAAATAAAAGAACTGTGGAGCTATTAGTTAAAAAGCATATTTCTAATTCTGGATTAACAGACGAAAAATATACCCCTCATAAATTAAGACACACTGCCGCTACCCTAATGTATAAACACGGTAATGTAGATATTAGAAGTTTACAAAGTATATTAGGTCATGAAAATATATCAACTACTCAAATTTATACACACGTTGATGAGGACATATTAAGAGACGCTGTTAACTCTAACCCACTATCAAAAGTATAATTTAATTAGTGGACAAGCTATTTGATTTTAAAATTTAAAGGTAGGTATTAAATATAAATTTAATACCTACCTTTATTTAAATTACTTTTTCTTTAATACTCTAAATCCAGGGAAAATTTCTTCTGTAGCTTCATCAAGATCTTCTTCTAAGTAATCTAAGTCATCTATGTATTCAATATGATCAAAAGCATCTACATACTCTAAATTCTCTCCTTCTTCAATTTCATACTCTTCTTCTTCCATATTAGTTTCTTCTTTTAAAGCTTCTAGCATACTCTTATACTCGGCTTCTAAAAATTCATTTTCTTCTATGGTTTTTGCTATATCTTCTATCTTTATGGCTCTAACATCTATTCCTTCTTCTTTTAGACAATCACCACAATTATCACATATTCTATTTGGATATATATCACATATATCATCATCAGTGTATTTATTTATATTCACGAAAACACCACCTATAATATAATCTAAGTTTTAACGTAAATTATATTATATCAAATTAGTATATAATAATCAAATTTTATTTGTAAATTTCCTTAATAAGAACATAAGTTTGATATTAAACTATTTTTATGTTATAATATCTCTAATAAAGTGAGGTGTTTTATTAATGGAAGTAAGCGATAAGCAATTAGAAATCTATGAATTTTTAAAAATATATACAGAAAATAAAGGATATCCACCTTCCGTAAGAGAAATATGTGAAGCTGTAAATTTAAGATCAACTTCAACAGTTCACGGACACTTAAAGAGATTAGAAAAGAAGGGTTTTATTAAGAGAGATCCTACTAAACCACGTGCTTTAGAAATCATAGAAATGTCTAATAATAGAAAAGAAATGTTGAATATACCTATTATAGGAAAAGTAACAGCAGGAGCACCGATCTTAGCTACTGAAAATATTGAAGATACCTTCCCTATCCCAATAGAATATATTAAGCACAATGATGAGCTGTTTATGTTAAAGGTTACTGGTGATAGTATGATAAATGCTGGGATAAATGATGGGGATTATGCAATTATAGAAAAAGCACCAACTGCTGAAAACGGAGATATAGTTGTTGCTTTAATAGAAAATGAAGCTACAATAAAAACCTTTTATAAAGAAAAAGATCATATAAGACTCCAACCAGAAAATGATACACTATCTCCTATTATTGTAGAAGATTGTAGTATACTTGGAAAATTAGTTGGTTTATTTAGAGCATATTAAAAATTATGAGTCATACAATATTGTGTATGACTCTATTTTTTTATTCTTCAGGAGGTAAAAAATGAAGATTTCTATTGCAAAGAAGAAGGAACATTTAACAGAAGACGATTTAGATAATTACAATATAATAGATAAAGAAAACTATTCTTCAATAATATTTTTTCTAAAAGTACCAGTTGCTCTATCATATGCCTTTGGCTTAGGCTACAGTTTGTTTTTTCTAGGTGATGATTATATACATGTAGGCAAAACATTTTTGGCTTTACTAATTATTTCTTATATCTTTATTGAATTTCCTTATGCTTTTATAAAGGCATTATTTCTTCCAAAAGTACTAAAAAAGGATAATATAAATCTTGAAATTAACCCATTTACTATGGCTATAAATATAAAATCAAAAATAAAAATTTCTAAGGTTAGGATTATTTTTTCATTAATAGTTCCTTGTATACTTTTTGCTGTAATTCCTACAATAGCAAGTTATATGCTAGAGTTTAATATATATTTATATGCTATTGCATCATCAGCAGCAATTATATCTGTTAAGGATATTATTTATTTACTTATACTTATAAAAAACAACTCTTTAGGCAGTTACATTAAATTAGAATCAAATGAATTTATTTTTTATCAATAAATAAAAGAGGCTGTCGCAACAACCTCTAATTTTACATTGTGCGACAGCACCTTTATTTATTATAAATTAAGAATATTATTTAATGAAATCATTATACCTATTTTAGCATGATCAAAAGTTAATCCACCTTGTAAGTATGCTATATAAGGCTCTCTTATAGGTGCATCTGCTGATAATTCAATAGATGATCCTTGTATAAATGCTCCAGCTGCCATTATAACCTCATCATTATATCCTGGCATAGCCCATGGTTCACATTCTACGAATGAATCTATAGGAGATCCTTTTTGTATCCCCTTACAGAATTGTATTAATTTATCTTTATCTCCAAACTTAATAGCTTGGATAATATCACTTCTTTTTTCATTATATTTAGGTAATACATCAAATCCTGCAAGTTCCATTATTCTTGAACAGAATACAGCTCCCTTTACTGCTTCTATTGCTATATGAGGTGCTAAGAAAAGTCCTTGGTAAAGTTGTCTAACAACTCCAAAAGTAGAACCGCACTCCCCTCCTATTCCAGGCGTAGTTAATCTATAAGCAGCTTGTTCTACATATTTAGTCTTACCAGCTATATAACCTCCTGTAGGAGCTATTCCACCACCTATATTCTTTATTAAAGACCCAGCAATTAAATCTGCTCCAACGTCTGTTGGTTCAATATAATCAATAAATTCTCCATAGCAATTATCTACAAATACTACTACATCATTTCTTATGTCTTTAATAAACTTTATTACTTCTTCTAATTCACTTACTAAAAATGAGTTTCTCCACCCATATCCTGTACTTCTTTGTATATGTACTAATTTTATTGTTTTATCTTCAGATAGAACTTCTTTAATTCCATCTAAATCAAATTTACCATTTTTTAAATCTACTTGCTTGTAATTAACACCATATTCCTTTAATGAACCTATGTTTTCTTTTCCACTGATTCCTATAATATTATGAAGAGTGTCATATGGTGCGCCTGAAACACATACCATAGTGTCTCCTGTTCTTAAATTCCCCATTAAAGCACACCCAATGGCATGTGTTCCATTAACAAAATGAGGTCTTACAAGTGCACTTTCTGTATTAAATACTCTAGCATATACTTTATCTAAAGAATCTCTTCCTATATCATCATATCCATAACCTGATGAATTTGTAAAATGTGATTCACTTATTCTCTCTTCTTGAAATGCTTTTAAAACTTTTAACTGATTATACTCTCTTATTTCATCGTAACTACTAAATACCTCTTCTACATCATTTAAAGCTCTCTTATATAATTCAAAGGTATTATCTTTAAAATTAAAGGCTTTTATCATTAAATCTTCTGTTTGTTTTAACATAATATATCTACATATTAATAATTAATATGTAATCTCCCTTCTTTTATATAAAATATGTTTACATAAACACAATATTATCATATTTCACGGTAATTTCAAACACTTATACTTTATATAAAAGAAAAAAAGTAGGATAAAGTTCCTACTCTTCTTCATTATTAAATAATATTGGTTTTGAAGGAGTTATTGTTGTTATTGCGTGCTTATAAACAAGCATTTGTTTACCTTCGCTATCTAAAACAACAGTAAAACTATCAAAGCCCTTTACATAACCTTTTAGTTGAAAGCCATTTGTTAAATAAATTATCACTGAAATCTTATTTTTTCTAGCTCCATTTAAAAAGATATCTTGTAAGTTATTAGGCTGTTTATTCATATTAAACACCTCCAAAGTATTATTAAATAAGTATGATATTTATTGCCTTAGGTCATTAACTATTTTTTGAAATACTTCTTCTTCACTTAATTCATCTTTATTTAGAAATATAGCTCTTGGATCTCTTCTAAACCATGTTAATTGTCTCTTTGCATAATTCCTTGACCCTTGCTTTATCATCTCTACTGACTCTGTATAAGAAATTTTGTTATCTAAGTAGTAAAAAACTTCTTTATAACCTATTCCTTGCATTGACTGCATAAGAGAATTATACCCCATATTCTTAAGTTTTATGCACTCATCAATTAGCCCTTGTTCTAACATAATGTCCACTCTTAAGTTTATTCTATCATATAGCTTAGCTCTATCCATATTAATAACATAATATCTTACATCATATTGGCAATTATAAAAATCATTCCCTGCATTAAAAGAACTAAAAGGTTTATTCGTTAATTTAAATACTTCTAAAGCTCTAATAACTCTTTTTCTATTATTGAAATGTATTTCCTTATAACTAATAGGATCTATGTCTTTTAGCAGTTCATGAATATATTCATTACCTTTTTCATCAGCTAATTTTTCTAATTCTTTTCTGTATTCATTATCACTTTCTGCTTCTGTAAAGTTCATATTACAAGTAAGAGAGTTAATATACAATCCCGTTCCACCTACTAAAATAGGTAATTTACCCCTTGATAAAATATCTTCTATACATTTTGACGCACTTTCCTTGTATTCTGCTACAGAAAATGGTACAGAAGGATCAACTACATCTATCATATGATGTTGTATCCCATCCATTTCATCTTTAGTTATTTTAGCTGAACCTATATCCATATACTTATATATTTGCATAGAATCAGTAGAAACTATTTCTCCGTTTAACTCCTTAGCAAGTTTTATAGATAAGTTAGTTTTACCAACTGCTGTTGGACCAGCTATAATTAATATCTTATTTTTCATTATTTCTCCCTAAACAATTCTTCTAAATTTTTTATCTAAATCATAATTAGTAAACTTTATAATTACAGGTCTACCATGTGGACAATGGAAAGGATCATCTAAATATCTTAAATCATTTATTAATCTCTCCATTTCAGATTCATTTAGATAATTATTTGCCTTTACAGCAGCCTTACAAGCTAATGTGGCTATTTTATTATATTTAACTTCAGTGGTCTTACCACTACCTAAGCTTTTAATATTATCTAATATATTCATAAATAAATTCCTAGCATCTAATTTACCTAAGAAATATGGAACTTCCTTTATAGATATAGTATTACCACCAAAGTTTTCAATTATAAAGCCTGCATTTAAGAATATTTCAGCATTTTCATCATAATAGCAATAATCGTCAGTGGTTAAATCTATTAATATAGGTACTAGTAGTTGTTGTACTACTATATCCCCCTCTTCTATATTCTTTAAATACTTTTCAAATAAGATTTTTTCATGAGCTGCATGTTGATCAATTATATATAATATATCTTCATACTCTGCTAAGATATACATCTTATTAAATTGGCCTATTACTTTTAAGTTTGGAAATTTAGCTACCTTATTATTATCTAATTTATTACTTGGTATATTAATTTCCTTTTTATTTTCATATACTACTGGTTTATCTACTATATTATCATAACTTGGTTTTATATTAATAGAATTAGCTAAACCTTTTAGGCTTTCATATAGCTCTTCTTCTTTTCTTACTTCTTCATAAGTTAGATTTTCTAAATCCTTATGAATTATCTTTTTATTATCCTCTTCTATGTCCTCTTTAGGAAAATCATTAATAGTAAACTTTATTTCTTCAATACTATTTGAATCTTCTGCTTCTTCAGTTTCTTCCTCAGGAATATAAAAGTCCTCAAATACTTCATTTCTAAAAGCTTTATGTACTGAATCAAAAACCTTCTTAAAAATCCCCCTATCTTCCTTAAACTTAATTTCAGCCTTTGTTGGATGTATATTTACATCTACAAACTCTGGATAAAGCTCTATAAAAAGAACAAAGAAAGGGAATTTATTAACTGTTGCAAAAGATTTAAAAGCATTTTCTACAGCAGCAACTATAGTTTTATTTTTAATATATCTTCCATTAACAAAGATACTTTGATTATTCCTTGAACCTCTAGCAATTTCTTCTTTACCTATATACCCATATAAAGAAATAGCATCTTCCTTATTCTCAAAATAAATTAAATTGTCACTAATGGTTTTACCATATATAGTTCTTATTACATCAATTAGATTTCCTGTTCCATAGCTATGTAATACCTTCTTACCATTATTATAAAACTTAATAGAAACTTCAGGATGAGATAGTGCTATTCTATTAACTATATCTCCAATTAAAGCTCCTTCTCTTGATATAGTTTTTAAAAACTTCTTTCTTGCAGGTACATTATAAAATAAATCTCTTACTTCTATAATAGTTCCTTTATTAGTACCTATATCATTTAAGCTTATAATTTCTCCGCCCTCTATAACTATTTCAGAGCCAAAATCTTCACCTTCTATTTTACTTTTTAAACTTACCTTAGAAATAGATGCTATAGATGCTAATGCTTCTCCTCTAAAGCCTAATGTCATTATAGAGTATATATCATCAACATCTTTTATTTTAGATGTAGCATGAGGTAAAAAAGCCTTCTTTATATCATCTTTATGAATACCATACCCATCATCTATTATCCTTATTAAAGAAACTCCACCCTCTTCTATTTCAATGGTAATATTCTTTGCATCAGCATCTATAGAGTTTTCCATTAGCTCTTTTACAACAGAGGAAGGACGTTCTACAACTTCCCCTGCTGCAATTTTATTAGAGGTATGTTCATCTAATATATTAATTCTCTTCATATTCTACCCCCTTATAAATTTATTTTAACCTTTTAGCTTCTAAAGTTAATTTGTACAATGTATTCATTGCATCCATAGGAGTTAAAGACATTACATCTAAATCTGCTATAGAATTGATTAAGCTTTCCTTCTCTATTATAGAAAAATCTAATTGATAGTTATCTTCCTTATTAACTTTTTTGCTCTTTTTAATTTTTTCTTCTTTTTCTATAGCTACTTCTTTAATAACTTCAATAGGTTTTATCTCTTCTTTATTTCCTTCTAATGAAGCTAAGATTTCTTTTGCTCTATCTATTACTTCATTAGGTAAACCAGCAAGTTTTGCAACCTCTATTCCATAAGATTGATCTGCTCCTCCTTCTACTATCTTTCTTAAGAAGATAATAGTATCTTCTACTTCTGATACTGCTACTGAATAATTCTTAACACCTTCAATGGTACCTTCTAATTTAGTAAGCTCATGATAGTGTGTGGCAAATAAAGTCTTGCATTTAAGATTATTATTTTTAGAAATATATTCTATAACTGACCAAGCTATACTTAAACCATCATAAGTTGAAGTTCCTCTTCCCACTTCATCTAATAATACTAAACTTTTTGATGTAGCATTTTTTAATATATTTGATACTTCCCACATTTCAACCATAAATGTTGACTTTCCACCAGCTAAATCATCTGAAGCACCAATTCTAGTGAAAATCTTATCGCATATAGAAATATTAGCAGCTTTAGCAGGGACAAAGGATCCTATTTGTGCCATAAGCGTAATTAAAGCTACTTGTCTCATATATGTAGATTTACCTGCCATATTAGGTCCTGTAATAAGTAGTAATCTATTATTATCAGTATTTAATAAAGTATCATTTGATACAAACTCTCCATTACTAATTACCTTTTCAACTACAGGGTGTCTTCCTTCTGATATATCAATTAAGCCCTCTTCATTTATAGATGGCTTTATATAATCATTTTCTAATGCAATAAGAGCTAATGTAGATAAAGCATCTAAATTACCTATTACTCTAGCACTTTGCTTAAGTCTTGGAATTTCCTTTTCAATAAGATCTCTAATTTCCACAAATAAATTATATTCTAATGATATTAGTTTCTCTTCAGCTCCTAATATCTTATCTTCCATTTCCTTTAATTCTTGTGTAATAAATCTTTCAGCATTAGCTAAGGTTTGCTTTCTTATATATCTACCTTCTGGTATAGAAGAGTAATTTGCTCTAGATATTTCTATATAATAACCAAATACTTTATTATAACCCACCTTTAAAGATTTAATACCTGTAAATTCTCTTTCTCTATTTTCTAAAGCTGCAATCCACTCTTTTCCATGGAATTTAGCAGTTCTTAAGCTATCAACTTCTTCATTATATCCATCTTTAATTATATTTCCTTCTTTTAATGATAGAGAAGGATCATCCAGTATTGAATTAGATAGTAAATCTTTAATATCAGATAATTCATCTAACTCATTAAACCATTGCTTTAATATTTTAGAACTAGCTTTAGATAAATGCTCCTTAATACCTGGTAATTTCTCTATAGATTTTTTTAAAGATATTAAGTCTTTGGCATTTACATTCTTATTAGAAATTTTACCAACTATTCTTTCAATATCATAAATCTCTTTTAGTAGAACTCTTAAGTCTTCATTAAAATAATTATTCTTAAACAGTTCTTCTACTCCATCTAATCTCTCTTCAATTTCACCTTTAATTATTAGAGGTTCCTCAATCCATTTCCTAATAGCCCTTCCCCCCATAGATGTAGAAGTCTTATCTAATACCCAGATTAAGCTACCTCTCTTTGATTTTTCCTTAAGGCTTTCTGTAAGTTCTAAATTTCTTCTTGAATTACCATCTATAGTCATATAATTAACTATATCGTAGTATTCAAGCAAGTTAATATTAGTTAACGTCATCTTCTGAGTATCATATATATATTTCAGTAAGGCTTTAGAAACCTTCTTAGATAACTCATTTAAATTTGTAATACATACCTCTGAAAATTGATTAATTAATTCCTCTTCAGTACATATATTTTTATCTAAATCTCTCTTAGTTATTAATGCTTGTGTAACAGAAGTGATTTCTGATAAAAGTTCTTCACTTATATTATTATCTACAAGTATTTCTTTTGGATTAACCTTTGTTATTTCATCTAATAATGTTGCCTTAATAGAATTAAAGGATGTTACCTTAAATTCCCCTGTAGATATATCAGAAATTGATACACCATAACTATAATCATTTTTTACTATGCACATTATA
The DNA here is from genome assembly GCF_021443865.1 of Clostridium sp. GTDB lineage: Bacteria > Bacillota > Clostridia > Clostridiales > Clostridiaceae > Clostridium. The sequence goes on along the minus strand of NZ_JABUTB010000042.1, from coordinate 3,575 downwards.
TAGGTATTTTTATATTCACTATCTTCTGAAGCTTCTATAAAAGTTCCAGGAGTAATTACCTTAATAACATCTCTTTTTACAATCCCTTTAGCTACTGAAGGATCTTCCACTTGCTCACCTATAGCTACCTTATAACCTTTATTTACTAATCTAGCTATGTATGATGATGCTGCATGAAAGGGGATACCACACATAGGTGCTCTTTCCTCTAATCCGCAATCTCTTCCAGTAAGTACAAGTTCTAGTTCTCTTGATGCTATCTTAGCATCTTCAAAGAACATTTCATAAAAATCTCCTAGTCTAAAGAATAAAATACAATCTTTATAATTCTCTTTTATCTCAAAATATTGTCTCATCATTGGAGTTAACATATATATACCTCACAAATACTAATTTATGTATAAACCTTGTAATACTAAGGTTTTATGACTATTATACTATAAATTTAATACAATAAAAAGTAATAACTTATAGTATAAAAGTGGAGCTTAGTAATAGCCCCACTTATCTAGTTATATAAAGTTATTATGAAATTTTCAAAACTAAATTCATCCCTTGTTTCAAATAATTCTTGTAGAATATCTACATTTTCTTCTAAGTGTTCTATATCCCTAGAATATTTGTAGGCTATATCTACTAAATCTTCATTTAAAAACTCTTTGTTTTCTAAATAACGTACTAAAGATAATTCTTTAATCATTATAAAGCTTATTAAAGCAAATTTTATCTTTGCTATAGCATCATAATCAAAAACCGCCTTCATAAAATATCTGTATACATAATAAATAACTATTTGTTCAAACTTATATTCATTATTTTTATAGCAGTCATTAAAGGCTAAATTAAGTTCTGAATAAAGATTTATATCTTCATCAGCCCTCCAAAAGTATCTTAAAGGATTTTCTAATTCTTCAATATACTCAGCCTTAAGATGCTTTAAATCCTTAAATATGTTAATAACACTATAAATATTTAAATATTTAACTTCTAATTTATTATTATACTTTTGAAATGAAGCTAACTTTTCATTAAGAAAATTCTTATTTATATAATCATCCTTAATCTTTCTAATAGAGCTTATATCATTTAAATCTATTTTCTCTTGAACTTCATTTATAAAATCAAGTACTAAAGCGCATCTGTCTATTAATTTTATAGACCTATCTTGTAATATATTAAAGATAACAGTTCTACACTGCATAAGGTTAATATATATATTAGGATTTATATCATTATAACTATTTACTTCCTCTTCAGTTTCAGATAAAGTAAATTTCGCTATTTCAGATTTATTTAGTATTATTCTTGCTGCTTCAGGGCATGATAAAGATATACCAATTTCTCGTAAGTTACCAAACTCCTCTAAATAGCGAGGATATTCTCTACATGTATAGCAGAGACTATCTCCCCCTAATTCACTATATATTTTACATAAGTTATCATCATTTAAGAATGAACATCTATCTCCATTTAACGTAAATACATGTTCCCCTTCTTCCTCTACAATCTTACTTCTTAATTCTTCTCCAAATTCACCTTCAGTAGATAAGTAATTTTTATAACTCTTATCATCAATTACTATTCCCCATCCAGCACAACAAGTATCTTCACATTTATCAGCAATGCATTTAAACTTTTCAAAATAATCTGGTGTTCTTATTTTCATTTTTCCCTCACATAGTTTATATATTTTACTAAAATAATTTTAGTACTACAATGAAATCTATTCAATAGGCTAGCTTTAAATTTAATTTTAAAATAGTTACTAATTTATTAAAAAATTAATAAAAGAAGAGGATAGACGGTTTTATATTAAATAAAACTATCTATCCTCCTTATTATACAATTAAATATTATCCTATAGAAAATAAATTTAAGATATCTTCATCACTTAAAGCATTTATATTTGAAGCTTCCATATCATTATCTATTATCTTTTCAATTAACTTTCTCTTTTCATCTTGAAGTTCTACTATTTTTTCTTCAATAGTATTCTTAGAAATAAGCTTTATAACTTCAACAATATTCTTTTGCCCAAATCTATGTGCTCTATCAGTTGCTTGATCTTCAACTGCTGGGTTCCACCATGGATCAAAGTGAATTACTATATCTGCTGAAGTTAAGTTTAACCCTGTTCCCCCAGCCTTTAAGCTAATTAAAAACACAGAATTATTTCCATTATTAAATTCATCTATTAACTGAATTCTTTTTTCTGATGGTATACTTCCATCTAAATAACTATAAGATATTTTTTCAGTCTCTAATTTCTTAGATATATTTTTTAATACAGAGGTAAATTGTGAAAATACCAGTATTTTATGTCCCTCTTCTATTCCTTGGTTTAATAATTCAATTAAAGAATCTATCTTTCCACTACTTCCTATATAGTCATTTATTAATACTGATGGATCTAAGCATATTTGTCTTAATTTTGTTATATATGAAAGTATCTCAATTTTACTATTATTTAATTCATCATCTTTTACTTTCTTTTCAATTAGATTCTTAGCATAATCTGCATATATACCATATACCTTTTCTTGTTCTTCAGACATTGAAACTAAAAGTTTCTTTTCAATTTTTAAAGGTAATTCCTTTATTACATCCTTTTTATACCTTCTTAGTATAAAAGGTTGAATTAGCATATTTAATTCTTCTAAAACTTCATTTGATTCATGTAACTTTTTATAATATCTAACACTAAATCTCTTTTCATCAAATAGATACCCTGGCATTATGAAATCAAAAATTGACCATAGTTCTAAGACTGAGTTTTCTATTGGTGTACCTGTTAATGCAAACTTTCTTTTAGCATTTATTTTCTTTACAGATAAAGCATTTTGAGAGTTACTGTTTTTAATATACTGTGCCTCATCTATAAAACAATAATCAAAATTAATATTGCTATATAAATCTAAGTCTCTTTTTAGAATATTATAAGTTGTTATTACAACATCATATTTACTAAGATTATTTAATATATTAATTCTCTCATCCTTTGTTCCATTTAGAACTGCCCATTTAATGCTTGGAGCAAACTTATCAATTTCATTGCTCCAGTTATATATTAATGATGTTGGGGCAACAATTAAAGTTTTAGAAGGAAGAGTTGATAAAATAAAGGAAATAGTAGCAGAACAATTAGGAATTGATGAAAGTGAAATAAAAATGGAAACTAACTTTATTGACGATTTAGGAGCTGACTCTTTAGATTTGTTCCAAGTAATAATGGAGTTAGAAGAAGAATTTGATGTAAAAGTAGAAGAAGTTGAAAATATAAAAACAGTAAAAGATGCAGTTGAATTTATTGAAAAAGCTACAAACTAATATGGAGGTAGAATATGAAAAAGGACATTAGAGATATTTTAGATATTAAGTATCCTATTTTCCAAGGTGGAATGGCTGGAATTTCAGAAAGTAATTTAGTTGCTGCAGTATCAAATGCTGGAGGTTTGGGTATAATAGCAGGGGCAAATGCTCCTGCTAACCTTATTAGAGAAGAGATACGTAAAACTAAAAAATTAACAGATAAGCCTTTTGGTTTAAATATTATGTTATTATCTGATAATGCAGAT
>NZ_JABUTB010000041.1 GCF_021443865.1 Clostridium sp. | reverse complement strand
ACATCTCTTAAAGCATATAATTTTTTATCCGCAGGTGCTATATTTCCTGTTTGACCTGTTATTGCTATTCCAATATTATTAGAATTATTAATAAACTTCTCTTCTGTAAGCTCTACAGAAAAGCCATTAAAAGACTCTAGTTTGTCAATAGTTCCACCAGTATGTCCTAAACCTCTTCCTGACATTTTTGATACTGGTACCCCTAATGAAGCCACTAAAGGTGTAAGACAAATACTAGTCTTATCTCCAACACCACCTGTTGAATGTTTATCTACTTTAACTCCATTTATTGAAGATAAATCTATTACATCTCCTGAATGAACCATTGCCATAGTTAAATCAGCTGTTTCATTTTTATTCATCTTATTAAAAAATATTGCCATTAGTAATGCAGAAGCTTGATAATCTGGAATTTCTCCATTTGTAAACCCCTGAACGAAAAAATTAATTTCTTCCTTAGTTAATTCTTGACCTTTTCTTTTTTTTAGAATAATGTCATACATTCTCATTAGAATATGTCCTCCTATTATTTACGCGAGTTATTTATTATATAAATATAACTCTATATACTATATTAGCATTAAAAATTTCTATAATCATCTATTTATATATTATAGAACTAATTAAATTTATTTTCTCGTTTAATAGTAGATACCTAGAATTATAAATTATTTAATAGTATTATGCTCTAGGATGGGAGTTTTTATATACTATATTAATCTTATCATTATTAATTATTTCATAATATGTGTCCATATAAGTTAACACTTGATTTCCTAAAAGTTTTTGTACAGCTCTTACATTTGCACCATTTTGTAATAAATGAACAGCAAATGAATGTCTAAAGGTATTTAAATTTACTTCCTTTTTAATTCCAGCCTTATGTGAATATTCCTTTACTATTCTCCATACACCTTGTCTTGTTAATTGATTTCCGTTTAAATTAACAAATAGATTTTCCACACCTTCACAAGCTACTCTATCTCTTATGCTAAGATACTCATTTAAAGCTATTACGGCACTTCTACCGATTGGTATTAATCTTTCAAAATGCTTGTTATCTAAGCATTTCACAAAATTCAATTCTAAATTAACATCAAAAACCTTAATGTTAATTATTTCAGAAACCTTCATTCCTGTTGCATACATAAGCTCTAACAAAGCATTGTCTCTAATTCCCTTGTTAGAATCTTTATCTACAATTCTAATTATTCTGTCTACCTCTTCAATAGTTAAAATTTCTGGTAGTTTTCTTGTTGTAGATGTGTTTTTATAATAAATCTTCGGAATTTCTCTAACAACTTCTTGATCTTTTAAATAATTATAAAAACTTCTTAAGCTTATTACTATTCTATTAATTGATCTTTCTGATTTTCCTTGACTTAATAAATGTTGAATATATCCTAGAACTGATACATTATCAGTTTCATCTATATTAATTTCTTTGCTATTTAAATATTTTACATATAAATTAACATCAGTTACATATGCATATACAGTATTTTCACTTTTATGACTTTTTAATAAAGCTTCCTTATAATTATTCACAATTTCTTTCATATTAATCCCCTATCCTAATATAATATTTATTCGACAAAAAATTCATAATACCTTCTTTATTTTCATTGGCTTAAGTTAATTTATAAACATTAGTAACCACTAGTCTTATCAATCCCGGACTTAAATAACACTCAATTATAACTCCTAATATAAATAATATAAAAAAGAATGATAATTTCATAAATAATCCACTATTTGTCTCTTTACTAAACCTTACTCCACCAAAAAACTTTTCTTTAACTCTAGCTGATGAAAGCTCTAATGAAATTATACTTATGCCAACAAAAAAAGGTATATAAAGTAAATTTTGTGGAACAGTTGAAATTAATGCTATCCAAATACCTTTCCCCTCGAAGGTAGTTAATAAAAAACTAAAAGTATATCCTAAAGTAAATCCTTTTACTAAATCAATGATTAAAATTAAAGGAGCTCCAAAAATTGTGAACCCAAGTGCTATTATAAGTAATATAGTTAATATGTTATTTTTAAAAATACTAATAAGTAATTCATTAGTTTTAATTTCTTGATTTACAATACTTTTAATAAATCCTGTGAAATAATCAGATAAATCCTTTGCATCTACTCCATCCATATATTTTATGGTATATGCACCTAGTAATATTCCAACAAAGAAAAATGTTAATACCAATAAATAAAAAATTTTATTTTCTTTAAAATTAGAATTCATTTTATCCATTATATTCATAATACTCCCCCTAATAAGTTGCTATAAATCATAATATGATACTTGCTCCTTTATTATTCATAATTGAATATATGTAAATAAAAAAAGTATTAAAATATAAAATTAAAAAGCTATGTTAAATTGATTAATTAATCAATTTAACATAGCTTTCATCAATAAATCTATAAATAAGTAAAAATACTTATTGTTTTACCATCAATTATGTCACCTTTTTTTATCATTTCTTTTACCTTATTAATATTCATTATTTTTACATTAGTAAATTCATCTTCATCTTCATTCTTATCACCTAAGGTTAAATCAGTTGCTTTATATAAGTGTATTATTTCATCACAAAAGCCTGGTGCAGTAGCTATGCTTCCTAAATATTCTAAGTTTTTTGCTATATATCCTGTTTCCTCTTGTAATTCTCTTCTAGCACATTCCATAGTTTCTTCATTTTTATTAAGTTTTCCAGCAGGAATTTCTAGCATTATTCTATTTAATGCTAATCTAAATTGTTCTACTAAGATTATATTTTCTTCATCTAAGAAAGCAATTATTGCAGTTGCCCCTGGATGCTTCACTACATCTCTTGAAACTTTATTGCCATCTGGCAGTACTACATCAACATTTACTATATCTAAAAAGCTCCCTTTATATACTTGTTTTTCACTAATTATTTTCTCTTTTAAATCCATATTTTCTCCTTTAATTTTTACTATTCTAAATCATTCTTATATATAGTATATCATAGTAATTTATATAAATAAAAATAGGTATTAAACTACAATAAAAAAGAGCTGATAGTGCAGCTCCATTACTTCCTATCATACTACTCCTGCTAAATTATTTATATATAATTTCTTTTAATTGTTCATAGCTAAAATCTAGCATATACGTAACTCGTACATTTATTTTTTTAATAGCTCCAGCAATAATTGCAGTAAAAATTTTTCTACTTTCACTATCATTAGTGATATCAGTAGATAGAAAAAAACCTTTATTGTTACTAACATTAACAATTTCAAAGGTATTGGTATCATCCACATTTTTTTTTGCTAAAAAAATATCTACATTTTGATTAGGTAAATCAACTACCTTATTAATAATATCAATAACTTTACCTTCTAATAACTGCTCTATATTCATATTTAAATTACTTGCAAGAAATACACTTAAGTCTAAGCTTCCAGTCGTAAAGGATGCATCAGGAAATAAATATAAATCATCATTAATTTTAATAACTCCATATTGATAACATGCTATTTCTTCAATTTCTTTTCTTTCTTTATTTTTAAATTCTTCTAAATTAATTACTTTACTCATATATTACTTATATTTCTCTACTTTCTAATTCTTCTTTACTTTTTTTATTTTTATTAATCAGTTAAAATAGCATCATACTTATAATCTTAATAAGCTTCATATCATTATTTATTACAGATCATATTAATTATCCCTCATTCCTTCTAATCATTATTTCGTGCAATATTTTATAATCTTTCCTAATTCATAAAGTATTTATATTATTATTGAATCATATCTCAACGCTAATTATACCATATTTATACATTTAATTCAATTTTTATAACCTTTATTACTGATAATATTACTTTTTTATATAAAAAGAATATTTTAAGTATGCTATACTTTTTAATATTCATTTTATATTTAATTTATTTTTCATAAAAAAATACCTCTAATTGCAATACAATTTGTATTTGCATATAGAAGTATTTCACATGTATGAATATCCTACTTAGTAGGTTTAATAACTCATTAGTTGCTTTTTAATATAGATTTGAAATTACATCAACTATATTTTGTTACCTTTTATATTAATTTAAATTAATTAGCTTACTTTATTTTTAAGTCTTAGCTTGTCAGCTATTATAGCTATGAATTCACTATTTGTTGGCTTACCTTTTTCATTGTGAATTGTATATCCAAATAATCTATTAATAGCATCAACTTGTCCTCTACCCCAAGCAACTTCTATAGCATGTCTAATTGCTCTTTCTACTCTTGAAGCAGTTGTATTATATTTCTTTGCTATTGAAGGATATAATTCCTTAGTTACAGCTGATAATAACTCCATATCATTAACTACCATAGTAATTGCTTCTCTTAAATACATATACCCCTTTATATGTGCAGGCACTCCTATTTCGTGAATTATGTTTGTTATTTCTGTTTCTAAGTCTATTGGTCCTTTTGACATAGGCTTATTTTCAGTTTCTAATATAGTGTTTGTTGGTTTTCTTACAATATCATTTGAAGAACCATTAAATAATTCTCTAATTCTCTTTGTAAATACGTCCATATCAAATGGCTTAACAACATAATAATCTGCACCAAGTGTTATAGCTTTTTGAGTTATTTTATCTTGACCTACTGCAGAAAGTACAATTATTCTAGGCATCTTTTCTAAATTCATAGAATTTAATTTTTCTAGAACTCCTAAACCGTCTAAATGTGGCATAATAATATCTAATACCACTAGATCCGGTTGTTTTTCTTCAATTAAAGCTAAAGCTTCCCTTCCATCTTTAGCAACTGCAGTAACTATTATGTCTCTTTGATTTAATAAATAGTCATTTAATATACTGCAAAATTCTTTGTTATCATCAGCTATTAAAACTGAAATTTTAGAGTCATTCATACTTTTCTCCCCCATCTTCCCGTATACTCCACATTAAATGAGTAAATAATTGTTCTTTTCATTTTTATCTTTATAAATCTTCTATAAACTTTATTTATAGACATTCTATTAAAATACTTTCGTTTTATAAAGTTTTCTTATTCATTATATCACAAATTATTTAAATAAAATAGTTTTTTTACAATTTTTTCAAAATTTTATATTAAAATTTTTAAAAAATCTTATACTATTCTATAATACCTGCATCTTTAAGCATCCATTCTATATATATACCATATCCTACATCTGGTTTATTAATTAATACATGTGTAACTGCTCCTATTAATTTATCATCTTGAATTATAGGACTACCACTCATTCCTTGAACAATTCCACCTGTTTTTTCTAACAATTCTGGATCTACTACTTTAATTACCATACTTTTAGCACCAGGCTCTTCTTGTGATAGTAATTTAAGTATTTCTATATCATAGGCTTTAGGTCCATTTTCATCTATAGTAGTAATAATCTTTGCTGGACCTTCTTTTATCTCACTTCTAAATCCTATTTTAATAGGTTTGTTATATACACCATTTATCAGGTCATCTGAACCAACTCCGAAAATTCCTGATTCTGTATTTTTGTCGATTTTACCAATATTATCTCTTTCATTTACAAATAGGCCTTTTAATTCTCCAGGTGCTCCTTTTTCTCCCTTTTTTATACTTATTACTGATGAATTAAGTAAATTCCCTTCTTTTATATTAAAGGGTTTATTAGTATCGCCATCTGTTATAGGATGTCCTAGAGCCCCAAATAAATTTGATTTTTTATCATAAAAAGTTAAAGTTCCTATTCCTGCTGTAGAATCTCTTACCCAAAGTCCCAATTTATATTCATTATCTTCCTTTTCTAAATGTACTTCTTTTTTATTATTTATCCCATTTCTTAAATATTCTATAGATATATTTTCTGTTTCTAAATTATTTATTTTTAGAGATAAATCTCTTGAATTTTCTATTTCTTCTCCATTAATCCTAATTATTATATCTCCTAATTCTATACCAGAAGCTTTGGCAGGACTTTCTATCTTTCCCATAATAGAATCAATTTCTGAATGACCAACAACTAATACCCCTTTTGTTGATATCTTTATTCCAACATTTAACCCTCCTGGATAAACTTCTAAATCTTTCACTTTAGAAACTGAAACTGACTTAATTGGAATTAAGCCTAAAAGCTTTAATTCTAATTTATCCTTAATTATTTTACTATCCTTTATAAATATATTATTGGATACTTTTATACTTTCAGCATCTTCATTAATATAAATCCTTTTAGGTATATTAAACAAATAGAAGTAAGTAAATAAACTCAGAATAAACATTGGAGTTATTATCATAGCTACATATTTAATTTTTTTCATATTCATTTTATCTCCTCCTTTGCTTCTCTGTATTTAACTTTCCCTCATTACTATTCTTATATGCTGTATTAAGTTTGTTAAAATCGTTAAAAATTTTAAAGATATAGCTTAAAAAAATAAAAAACTAAAATCATGGCAAATAACCATGATTTTAGTTTGTTCAAAATTATATTTACTTATGTATAAGTTTATACACATTTTAATATTTCTTGTTTCTTTAATTCAGCAAAAGCAACCATTTCAGATGCATTTTCTAAGGTTACATCGCTAACCTCATCTCCACTTGTCATTTTAGCTATTTCTTTAATTTTTTCGTATTTATCCAGCGTTTTTATTTCAGTAAAAGTTTTTCCTTCTTCTACTCTTTTAGAAACAAAATAATGACAATCAGATAAAGCTGCTATTTGAGGTAAATGAGTTATACATAATACTTGATGCTTAGCTGAAACTTCAAACATTTTTTCTCCAACTCTCTTCGCTATAGTTCCACTTATACCTGTGTCAATTTCATCAAAAATTAATGTTGGAATTTGATCTTTATCAACAAATACACATTTCATAGCAAGCATTATTCTTGAAAGTTCTCCTCCAGAAACTACTTTTTCTAAAACCTTTAAAGGTTCACCTGGATTTGTAGATATTAAAAATGTTACTTCATCAAAGCCTCTAGAATTAAATATATCTGTAGTTTCAATATCTATTTTTATTACGGACTTTTCCATACCAACATAATTTAATTCATATTTAATTTTTTCTTCAAGACTTAAAGCATATTTTTCTCTTATGTCATGCATTACAAAACATAATTCTTTCATTTCTTCTTCTATCTTTGATTTCTTTAAATTTAATTCATTTATTATTTCTTCAGAATTAACTAACTCATCATATTGATTTCTTAGTTTTTGCAAGTAGTTTAATATTTCCTCAACAGATTCACCATATTTTTTCTTATATAAACTTATTTCATATATTCTTGAATTAATTTTCTCTAATTCAAATTCATCATAATGTATTTCTGAAGAAAGATCTCTTATATCCCTTGAAATTTCTTCTATAATATAAAGTGAATCTTCTATTTTTTCTCTTTTTTCTTTAATTTTTTCAAAATGCTTTTCAACACTTGCTAATTCATTTACTACTTTAGATAATCCTTCATTTATAGATATTCCTTCAATTGGACTATCTAACAAAGCATAACTTTTTCTTAATGCCAATGATATCTTTTCTGCATTTGAAAGGAGGTTAAACTCTTCCTTTAAATCTTCTTCTTCATTAACTTTAAGATTTGCCTTTTCTATGTCATCTATTTGAAACTTAATATAGTCAAGTAATTTATCTCTATCAGTATTTCCATTTAGCTCTTTTATTTTTTCTACAATTAAACTTTGCTCTTTTCTTAGCTCTTCATATTTATCTAAATATTGATATAATTCTTGCCCAATAAAATCATCTAAGTATTGTATATGACTTGATTTATTTAATAAATTTTGATTTTGATGTTGACCATGTATATCTAATAGTTTTTCTCTTACTCTCTTTAAATAAGATAAAACCACAGATCTTCCATTAATTTTAATAATACTCTTGCCTGAAAAGGTTGTCTCTCTAGAAATAATTAACAATTCATCATCTATATCAAGTTCTTTTAGTATCTCCAAAATTTCGTGGTTTTCTATGGAAAATATCGCCTCCACAAAAGTTTTATCTTCACCATATCTTATTAAATCCTTTGAAAACTTTCCACCTAAAACATAATCTATGGTATCAATTAAAATAGATTTACCTGCTCCAGTTTCACCAGATAGGATATTAAATCCTTTTCCAAATTCAACACATAATTCTCTAATTAACGCAAAATTTTTAATATTTAATTGTAATAACATTAATAATCACCTTTTATTTATAAAATCATTTTTCTAACCTTATCAACTAATTCTTCAGCCCTATCCAAGCTTCTAGCTAAGATAAATATAGTATTATCTCCTGCTATTGTACCTGCAACTTCAGTATCAAATAATGTATCAATTGCTTCGGCTACAGCCATAGCTGAGCCTGTTAGTGTTTTAACTACAACAAAATTATCAACATTTTCTACTGATATAGCAGCATTAGATAATATGCTAGATAATTTGTCGTTAATGTCCTTGCTTTCTTTAGAGGAAACTGCATACTTATAGCTTCCAGATATTCCTTGCATCTTTATTAATTTTAGTATTTTTATATCTCTTGATACTGTTGCTTGTGTAACGTCAAAGCCTGCCTTTTTTAACTCTTCTGCTAGTTCCTCTTGAGTTTCTATATCCTTTTCATTAATTATCTCTAGTATCTTGTTGTGCCTTCTTAGTTTCAAATTAATCACCTTCACAATCTTTCCAATTATTTATAATTTTTGCCCTTAATACTTTAAAATAATCATAGTCATCAAATAAAATAACATTCGCATATTCTTTCGCTTTTTTTATTTTTACTATAACTTCATCTATATGAGTAATAGTGCTTTGACCATCAAAAATAACATTAATTTCATCATTATTGCTTTTAATTCTTACTTCAATGTTACTATTACTATTTAATACTATAGGTTGAATCCCAGTTGTATGAGCACAAATTGGAGTTAATGTAATTGCATCTACAGTTGGATAAACAAATGGTCCTCCAGCTGAAAAGGAATACGCTGTTGAACCAGTAGGAGTAGCTATAATAAGTCCATCTCCTTTATAATTATAGTATCGTTTTCCATCTATATATATATCAAATCTTATCATTCTAGATAAGCTTCCTCTTGCAATTACTATATCATTTAATGCTAGTGATTCATTAATTACTTTTTCCAAAGAAAAATCACAAGTTAATAACATTCTTTTTTCAGATGTGTAATTACCATCTTTTAATTTTTTTAAAGCTTTATCTATATCAGAAAACTCTACACTTGATAAAAAGCCCAAGTTTCCAATATTTATACCTAATATAGGTACATCTAGCTTTCCATTAATACCCCTAGCTACACTTAATATTGTCCCATCTCCACCTAATACTATTATTAGATCTAGTAAATCTCTAAACTTATAATTAATTATATCATAACTATTTAGCATGATAACTTCTATATCATCAAAATACTTATTTAGCTTTTCTTTTACTTTTAAAGCCATTTCCATATTTTTATCTTTATCTAAATTAATTGCAATAGCAACTCTCTTCACAATCATGCCCCCTATAGCTTACTTATACCATAAATTTTATTAAAGACTTCAAGTTAATTCTAGAAGCCTTTAATAAGATTCAATATAAAATTATAATAAATTATGTGATTCGTTCACAGTATTTTCAATGTCCTCTATAGAAAATGTAGATTCTCTATTTTTATCTTTTGTGAAGTATACTAAATATTCGATATTCCCTTCAGGACCTTTAATTGGAGAATAGCTTACTGATAATATATTTAAACTTTCAGAGTATAAATAATCAACTATACTTTTCACTACTTCTTTATGAACATTAATATCTCTAACTACACCTTTTTTACCTACTTTTTCTTTACCAGCTTCAAATTGAGGTTTAATTAAAGCAACAACTTCACCTTCATTACTTAATAAATTTATAGTAGCAGGCATAATTTTTTTCAATGAAATAAAGGATACATCTATAGATGCAAAGTCAACGGGTTCTCCTATATCATCTGGAGTTACATATCTAATGTTTGTTCTTTCCATACAAACAACTCTTGGATCTGTTCTTAATTTCCAAGCAAATTGTCCATATCCTACATCTATTGAGAAAACTTTTTTTGCTCCATTTTGTAGCATACAATCTGTAAATCCACCTGTTGAGGCTCCTATATCCATGCATGTTTTATTTTCTAAGGAAATTCCAAATTCCTTCATTGCTTTTTCAAGCTTTAATCCACCTCTACTTACGTAAGGTATCTCTTGCCCTTTAAAAATAATATCTGCATCTACACTGACTTTTTCACCAGCTTTATCTACTCTTTGTCCATCAACAAATATTTTACCAGCCATAATGCTTGTTTTTGCTCTTTCTCTAGAGGTAAATATTCCTTTTTCAACTAAAAGTATATCAAGTCTTTCTTTTTTCCCAGACATTTTTATCTCCTTTATTTATAAAGTTCTATAATTGATTCTGCAATTCCTTCTGCATCTAATTTGTTTTCTTTATATAATGTATTAATATCGCCTTGATGTACGAACTTATTTTTAAATCCTAAAGCTTTAAACTTATTTTTAAAGCCTAATTCATTTAAGCTCATTAATACATAGCTACCAAATCCACCATTAATAATATTATCTTCTATAGTTACAATATCATAACCATCATTTAGTAATTCTCTTAGCATATTATTATCTAAAGGTTTTACAAAGGTTGCATTAACTATTAATGGATTAATTCCTTGCTTTAATAATTCTTCTTTTGCTAAGATAGAATATTGTAGCATCTTACCAACAGCTATAATTGCAACTTTTTCTCCATCAGAAACTCTTTCCCATTTTCCATATTCTATTGCTTTTAAAGGTTTCAAGGTATCACATAAGTCTCCACCTCTTGGATATCTTAGTGCAACTGGTCCATTCTGATTTAAAGCCCATTCTAGCATTATCTTTACTTCATCCAAATGCTTTGGCGCCAAAACAGTCATATTAGGTACTGCTGATAAATATGATAAATCGAATATTCCTTGATGAGTTTCACCATCTTCACCTACTAAACCAGCTCTATCTATAGCAAATACTACTGGCATATTTTGAATACACACATCATGTATTAATTGATCATATGCCCTTTGTAAGAAGGTTGAATAAACAGCAAAAACTGGTTTTAAATTTGCAGCTGCAAATCCTGCTGATAAAGTAGTTGCATGACCTTCAGCAATACCAACATCAAAAAATCTATTTGGAAATTCCTTAGAGAACTCTTTTAATCCAGTTCCATCCGGCATAGCTGCTGTTATAGCTACTATTCTTTCATCTTCCTTTGCTAATTCAATCATTGCATCACCAAAAGCTTTAGAATAATTTTTACTGCTTTTAGCATTAGTTTCTCCACTTTCTAAATCAAAAGGGCTAACTCCATGATATTTATTAGGATTTTTTTCTGCTAATTCATATCCCTTACCTTTGTTAGTAACCACATGAATTATTACTGGCTCATTAATCTTTTTTGTCATTTCAAAAACTTCGTTTAAAAGTTCTATGTTGTGTCCATCTATAGGTCCTATATATTTTAATCCCATATCTTCAAAAAGCATTGATGGAACTATAAATTGTTTTAATCCATCCTTAAATTTCGAAATATATGTAGCAACTTTTTCTCCTGTTTTAGATGACTTTAGTGTTTCATTTATTTCTGATTTCAATTTATTATATTTTGGTTCCATTCTTAGCTTATTTAAATGCTTAGAAACTCCACCAACATTTGGAGAAATACTCATTTGATTGTCATTTAAAATTACTATCATTTTAGTCTTTTTAAAGCCCACATCATTTAAAGCTTCTAAAGCCATTCCTCCAGTTAAGGCTCCATCACCGATAACTGCAATTACTTCATTCTTTTCTTTTTTAATGTCTCTAGCTCTAGCCATTCCTAAAGCTGCTGATATAGATGTACTACTATGCCCTGTGTCAAAGGCATCATATTTACTTTCACATCTTTTTGGAAATCCGCTTAAGCCATTGTATTGTCTTAGTTTATCAAATTGATCTTTTCTTCCTGTTAAAATTTTATGAATATAGCACTGATGTCCAACATCCCATACTATTTTATCCTCTTCTAAATTAAAACTTTTAAACAAGGATATAGTTAATTCAACTACTCCTAAGTTGGAAGCTAAATGACCACCTGTTTTAGAGACACTATCTATTAAGAATTCTCTAATTTCAGAAGCTAATACTTCTGATTCTATATTGGTTAATTTCTTTACTTCTTCAACAGAGGTAATCTTATCTAATATTTTACCCATAATCAAACCTTTCTTTCTATTAAAATTCTCTATTTAATAACTCTAAAGTTAATCTGTTTAAGTCAATAGCATCTACAGAAAGGCTCTTCAACAATTCAATGCATTCATTTGTTAATCTTACACATTCTCTCTCACAATATTCTAAGCCAAATAAAGTTATAAAGTTTGACTTATTTTCATCACAATTAATATTTTTCCCAAGCTTTGATACTTCACCTGTAATATCCAAAATATCATCTTTTATTTGAAATGCTAGCCCTAACTTTAATCCAAACTCATTTAATATTTCAATATCTTTTTTAGGTGCATCTGCTAAAATAGCAGCAGACACAATTGAAGCTCTTATTAGCTCTCCAGTTTTTTTATTATGCATATAGATAAGTTCTTCCTTAGATATCTCTTTATTTTCAGCCATAATATCTACAACTTGACCTCCAATCATTCCTTCTGGTCCTGCTGCTTCTGAAATTTCCCTAGATGCAAGTAAAGCTCTCTCCCCATTTTTTATAGAAAAAAGCATAAGTAAACTCATTGCCTCATTTAATAACGTATCCCCTGCTAATATAGCTATACTTTCCCCAAATTTTTTATGATTAGTAGGCATTCCCCTTCTTAAATCATCATTGTCCATACATGGTAAATCATCATGTATAAGAGAGTAAGTATGAATCATTTCCACTGCTGAGGCCATCTCAATTACGTCTTTATAATTATCTTTATATAAACTATAAGTTAATAAGAATAATATAGGTCTTATTCTTTTTCCTCCTATATTAAGGCTATAACTCGCTGCATCATATATAATTCTATTATAACTTCCTTTATCATTAAAGTACAATTCTAAATAACTATTAATATAATCCCTATAATAATTGATTTTATTACTCATTCTTTAGCTCCATTTCCATTTCGTCTTTAATTACACTTATCTTGCCCTCTAAAGAATTTAAGGTCTTATATAATTTATTTATTAGTTTAACTCCACTTTCATATTCCTTCATTAACTCTTCAAGTGGTAGCTCATTACTTTCCATTTTATTTAATATATCTTGAAGATTATTTAACATCTCTTCATAAGACTCTTTTTTAGCCATAAACCTTCAACTCCCATTGATTTAATTAAAATCTTTTATAATTTTGCCTTTAACTTTTCCATCATTAAAAAGAATGTTTATTTCTTCTATGTCTCCAAGAGACTTCTTTGAAGAAATAATATTATTATCTTTATCTTGTACTATTGCATACCCTTTATTTAAAACATTTATGGGATTATGTGCTTTAAGTAATTCATTAAGGGAATGAATTTTCATTTTTTCCTTATCAAGTTTATTCAGTATTACATTATTTAATTTATCTAAAATTCTATCTATTTCAATATAAGAATTAGATAAAGCAACTTCAGGATTCATGGAAGTAATTAATTTTTTATAATTATATAGTCTTTCCTTTTCGTAATTTAAAGCATCTAAAACTATCTTATTAATATTGTTTTCATAGTCTTTTATAGATTTTTTTATATCACTTTCTAAAGGTACCGCTATTTCTGCTGCTTGAGAAGGAGTTGATGCTCTATAATCACTAACAAAATCAGAAATTGTAAAATCAACTTCATGTCCAACTGCAGAAATTATAGGAATTTTAGATTTAAAAATTTCCTTTGCTAACTCTTCTTCATTAAAGTTCCATAATTCTTCTAAGGAACCTCCACCTCTTCCAATAATAATAGTATCAACATTCTTTTTATTATTGAAGTATTTTATACCTTTTATAATAGTCTTATAGGCACCATCGCCTTGTACTAACGCAGGGTATAAAACAATATCAACTAATGAACTTCTTCTTTTTGTCACATTTATTATATCTCTAATTACTGCTCCTGTTTCAGATGTTACTACACCAATCCTTCTTGGCATTTTAGGAATACTCTTTTTATTTTCAATACTAAAGTATCCTTCATCTTGAAGTTTCTTTTTAAGATTTTCAAATTTAATGTGAAGCTCCCCTAAGCCTTCTTTTTCTAATTTATCAATATATAATTGAAGTGAACCTGTTCCTTGGTATATTGAACATCTAGCTGCTGCTATAACCTGCATTCCATCTTTCAGCTTAAAGTCTAAATTAATACAGCTACTTTTGAACATTACACAATTTATTTTACTGCTTGCATCTTTTAGAGAAAAATAAATATGTCCACTACTATGATATTTTAAATTAGATATTTCCCCTCTTACTATTAGATTATTTAAAATATAATCATTATCTAATATTTTTTTTATATAATTATTAACTTCACTAACTGTTAAAGTTTTCATTCTCATACTTTACTAACGCCTCACATGAATTCTTTATTAATAAAGTAGTTGTTAACGCTCCCACACCACCTGGTACTGGTGTTATCATTTCTACTTCATTAATAACATCATCAAAATCTACATCACCTGTTATTTTACCATTTAAAGATGTAGTACCAACATCTATTACTATAGATTTCTTGTTAATATAATCTTTATTTATATATTTAGCTCTACCAATTGCCACAATTAATATGTCTGCTTTTTTACAAAGATCTTTTAAATTTTTAGTTTTTGAATGGCATATAGTTATAGTAGCATTTTTATTAAGTAATAATTGTGCTACAGGTTTTCCAACTATATTACTTCTTCCTATAACAACAACGTTCTTACCTTCTAACTCTATATTATATTTTTCTAATAATGTTATAACAGAATTAGGTGTACAAGGTAAAAATACATTTTCTCCGCAATAAAGTTTACCTTGATTAATATAAGTTAAGCAATCTATGTCTTTTTCTGGTGAAATAGCATTAATTATTTTCTTTTCATTTAAATTTTTAGGTAAAGGAAGCTGTAGAATTATTCCATCAACACCTGTATCCTCATTTAATTTACTTATTATTTTTAAAAGATTATCTTCTTCTATATCTTCTTCTAAAATAATCTTATCAAATTCAATTCCAAGAGAATTTGCAACTTTTTCTTGACTATTAATATAGTAAATTGACCCACCATCATTTCCTACTAATATAGATGCTATTTTAGGTGCTCTTAATCCTTTTTCTAATCTTCCCTTTACAAATGCTTTGATTTCTTCTTTTATTTTTAAAGAAATCTTTTTACCATCTATTATGTTATTCATGAAAAACAGCCCCCCCTATTTATCTTAAATATTCTTAAATGCTTTATCTAGTACCCCATTTATAAAAGATACACTTTTATCCTCTGAATATTTTTTAGTCATTTCTATTGCTTCATTTATAGCTACCTTTTCTGGAATATCTTCCATATAAAGCATTTCTGCTATAGCTAATCTTAATATTGATAAATTAACTTTAGAAACTCTTTCTAGTTTCCAATTAGCTAGAGCTCCTTCTATTTTTTTATCAATCTCTACTTTATTTTCTTCTACCTTTAAAAGTATTTCTTTTATGTAATCTAAGTCTATAGTATTTAATTTCATTTTGTAGTCTTCTAGGAATGTTTCTATAGTTTCTTCAAGTGTATTTTTACTTAAAGTCATTCCAAATAGTAATTCCATTGCTATTTCTCTAGATCTTTTTCTATTCATCTTATCCTCCTAAGTACTGTTAATATTATTATTAACCTTATAAAACTTTCTAATCATAAATATACTACAACAAATTTATTTAAAGCACAAGAAAAACACCCTCTGAAAAATCAGAGGGTTTGATTATTTTTCTTTATTTTCTAATTTTTCTATTTTAGGAACATAAATGTTCTGAACATTAATGTTTACTGCTGTAACATTTAATCCTGTCATAGTTTCAACAGTTCTCTTAACATTATCTTGAACAGCACTTACCACTTCAGGTATTTTAACACCATACTCTACAGCTAAATTTAATTCAATAGTAGCATAGTCTTCATTTAAAGTAACTTTAACATTTTTCCCAGCATTTTTCTTACCTTTTAGCAATTGTGATATGTTATTACCAGCCATGTGTTGTAGATCTTCTACTCCATTTATTTCCTCTGCTGCTATTCCAGCTATAACGCTTACAACTTCATCAGATATTTTAACTATACCTAAATTTTCTTCGTAGTTCATATTGTCCATTTGATTACCTCCTAGCGTTTTGAATTCAAAACTCTTTCTTATGTTAATTATATCAAAGCAATTTCCATATTACAATGAATTATTTCTTTGGCTCAATTATTATATCGCTTATTCCTGAAATGTTTTCAGCAATTTCTTGAATTGAAGCAGTATCAGCTTCAGTTAGCTCATCTGCTTTAACTACTACTCTAACGGTACCTTTTTCAATAGAACATAATACATCCTCAAAGCCTTTATTTTTTACACTTACTTCTATTCTGCCTTCTTGATCCTTCATCATAGTTTTTTCTCTTAATTCATTTGTCGCTAAGTCCTTTTGTTCTTGTGAAGTTTGTTCATCTTTAATTAGTGCATCTAATTCTTGAATAGTAGTTGCATCTTGTTGATCTTTTTCACTTCTTAAACTATAGAAATATTCTTGACTTCCAATAGTTTCCTTATCATTACCCTTTTCTTTATCCTCATCTGTTCCTTGTTGTGATATTACTTGACTAAAATCTGTTGGATCATTTAAGCCAGTTTTATTTATCCTAGTTGCTACAACTCCTACACATACTATAAGAGCCATAAGTGTGAAAATAATACCAAATTGTTTTTTTGTCATTTTGATTTCCCCCCATCTATTTTTCATATTATTTATATGCTAATTTTTCATAGGATATACATTAACCTTATCTATAGATATTCCATATAATGTAGATACTGCAACTTGTATATCATATTTAACCTTAGCACTATTTGCACCTTCTGCAACTATTAGAACACCACTTATCTCTGGCTTATTTACCTGTAGTATATAAGGTTCATTCTTACCAGAATCACCAGCTATAACTACTTTACTTCCACCATTTTGCTGAGTAGTTGCCCTTTTTCCACCTTGACTATCAGTTTCTTCTGTAACTGATTCTTGAGTAGTTTTTTCTATTGCAGGAACCTTAATTTCACCACTTTTAAAATTAATTTTCACTTCAACGTTTCCTACATTTTCTATTTTACTTAGCAAGTTTTTTAATGTTTGTTTTTCATTTTCTTCATAATTATTCATTGTTCTCTTTACTTCTTCATCTAAGTTACTTACACCTTCTACATTTGAGTTCATCGATTCTTTAGCTTCTTTCCTTCTAGTTGTAGTTAAAAAGCTAATAGCAAGTAAAACAAAAGCTAGTATTAATGCTATTACTACAACATTTAAAAATTTTTTATCATTAATTAATTTAGTTAAATCATCTTTAAAATTACCTTTTCCCATTTTCTCACTCCTACTAATCTACTTTATAAATCATTATTTGCTCCTTATTAATATTTAAAATCTCTGCTAAATAACTTATAATCTCATCTTCATTATTTACTTTTTTTTCTTTT
>NZ_JABUTB010000040.1 GCF_021443865.1 Clostridium sp. | reverse complement strand
AAAATTTAAAGATTTATTTTCTAGAAATACCTTCATTATTTCTTCTTCAACTTCTATTATTTCCTCCTGTTTTAGAAAGAAGTAATTTTCAGTTAGATATCCTAACATTTCTTTTTCTTTATATTCATTTAGAACAACTTTAAATAATATATTACTTATATATAAATTAATAATATCTCTAACTCTTTCACTGTAACTATTATCATCACATAATACTTTTATTATATGACTATCTAATTCCACACTTTCTACAACTCCTATTTTTATGTCTTTTTTCCTAAGAACTAACCTTAAATCTTGTATTTCATATACAAAATCCAAATCGCTATTGTAAACAAGTTTTAATACAAGCATGGATTACACTCCCTTTCTAATAATAGTATGTATAAAAAAATTATCTATATTCAGAAATTATTTCTTAGTAATCGACAAATAAATATTAATATTTTATAATAAGTTAAAAATATAATAGGAGATTTATATGATTTGCTTTATTGATTACAGAACAACACAAAGAGAAAAAGATATCTTAGCTTCTCTTAATCTAAAAATTATAGAAATTCCAAAATCTAATGATATATATACAGCTATAAATGGTCATGTAGATATTCAATTAAATATATTAGATAAAAAGTCAAAAAAGGTAATAATTAATAAAAATATGGATAAAAGCTTTAAAGAAAACTTATCCAAATTAAATATACAGTTTATAGAAAGCGAAAAATTTCTAGAACATTCCTATCCTAATAACATTTTTCTAAATGCTTTAATACTTGATGAATACTTTGTACACAACTTAAAATATACAGATAAAAACCTATTAAACTTTCATAAAGATAGAACTCTAATAAACGTAAAACAAGGTTATACAAAATGTTCATGTTTACCTATTTCTAAAAATGCACTGATAACTACTGATGTCGGTATTTATAAAATCTTATCTAATTACAACTTAGATATATTATTATTACCTCCAGGAGATATTATTTTAGAAGGCTTAGAATATGGCTTTATAGGTGGTACAGGTGGTTTAATTAATGATGACACAATAGCATTCTTTGGTAGCTTAGATTATTATAATTATGGTAATGAAGTTAAAAAGTTTTTAAAAAAGCATAATGTTACCCCTATATACTTAAGCAATATGAAATTACATGATAGAGGTAGTCTATTTGTGCTTTAGTCTTTTATATAATACGTTTAACTAATATAAATGTTTCTATTTTTATAAATAAATAAGGTGCTCTCGCGCAATGTAAAGTTACCCTTTGTTGCGATAGCACCAATAATTTTTTTTATTCTATATTAAAATTTCTTTAATTTGTTGAATTTTCTTCATAATATCTTTGTTCATTAGTTTATTTTCTATACAGAGCTTATCTAAAATTTTATTTACTTCTAATAATGCTTTTTCCTTTTCTTCTATGGATTGATTTCCACGTCCTAGTTTATCACAAATAAAAAGAAGTATTATATCATTATAGGAACTACTCTTAATAAGTGCAGGAATATCAGAAAAAGGTAAGTCTTTCAATATATATATATGATGCATATGAAAACTTACTATTTCAGCTATCATTTCTGCCCTTTCTTTATCCATATAATCTATAAGTATTTTATAAGTTACACTTTTACCAACCTTATCATGATTATAAGATCTGTATCTTCCCTTAATGAATTTAGTAGTTTCTATTTTCCCAATATCATGAAATAATGCAGCCCACATAAAAGCTTCAGTATTTATTGCAAAACCTTTAATCTTAGCGGCAGTATCTATAACTAATTTAGTGTGATTCCATACATTTCCTTCTGGATGAAAATTTTTATCTTGAGGAATATTTTTAAGCTTATTTAAAATATTAAATTCGCTTTCTTTGAAATCTTCCTTATTCATTAAAACTTCTAACTGCATTGAAGGTTTATCTTCATTCATCAATATATTAATTAACTTATTATATACATCCATTTTTATCACCTCCAAGATATATTATTTCAAATAAATTAATTTTTATTTTATGTATCAAAACATATTTGTAAACATAAACTATAAATATA
Source organism: Clostridium sp. (assembly GCF_021443865.1). Taxonomy (GTDB): domain Bacteria; phylum Bacillota; class Clostridia; order Clostridiales; family Clostridiaceae; genus Clostridium. The sequence goes on along the minus strand of NZ_JABUTB010000040.1, from coordinate 13,828 downwards.
TTAGGCACTATAGCCAAGCGGTAAGGCAGAGGTCTGCAAAACCTCTATCCCCCAGTTCAAATCTGGGTGGTGCCTCCAAAATCAAAAAAGACACTGAAAAGTTATGCTATCAGTGTCTTTTTTATATTATTGTCTTGCTCTATTTAATATTTCACCAATTTCTTCATTAGTAAATTTATATGCAGCATTGCAGAAATTACATTTTATTTCTTCTTCTTTTCCTTCATTATATATTTCTTCTAAGTCTTTTTCACCTATAGATATTAATACTGATTCAACTTTTTCTCTATTACAATTGCATTTAAATTCTGGTTCTAACTCTTCTAATATATTTAAATCCATACCATCAAATATGTACTCTAAAACTTTTCCAATGCTTCCATGTTCTAATAACATAGTTGTTATTGATGGTATTTCTTCTAATCTATATGTAAGCAAATCTGAAAGTAATTCATCTGCATCTGGCATCATTTGAATTATGAAACCACCAGCTGTCTTTATTGTATAATCTTTATCAACTAATACTCCTAATGCTACTGCTGAAGGTGTTTGCTCAGATACTGTGAAATAATAAGCTAAATCTTCCCCTATTTCTCCAGTATAAATAGGAACTTGACCAACATATGGGTCCTTCATACCTAAATCCTTTATAACAGTAAACTCACCATTAACTCCTATATATCCGCCTACATCTAATTTCCCCTTAGAGTTTAATGGTAAATTACCATAAGGATTACCTATAAAGCCTTTAACTATACCACCTTGGTATGCTGTTACTGTAACCCCCTTTGCTTCTCCACCACCATTTATTTTTAAAGTTATAACTTCTTTATCTGATTTTAAAGTAACACCCATTAAAGATCCAGCAGTTAACATTCTACCTAATGCTGCTGCTGCAACAGGTGTACATTCATGAACGCTCGTTCCTGTATTAACTAAATTTGTTGTTTCTCCAGCAATAATTCTAATCATTCCATCTTTTGCTGTAGCTCTTATAATTTTATCCATTGAAAATCCTCCATTTTTTATTTTTTTACTACATATACAATTCTTTCTGTTTTATTATTTACTTGCTTTTCGGTATATCCATCAAACTTTTCTACTATTTTTAATCCAGCAACTTTTAATTTTTCTTCAATAAAGTCTTCTGTGTAAGCTCTTTCTAAATGTTCCTCTTCAAATCTTTCGTATAATTCATCTCTCTTAACAAAGAAAGTCAAATACATACTTAATAAATCTTCTTCAAAAACATTTTCCCAAGTATAAAAAACTTCTTCTTCACTATATGTGTATATATTATTTCCTAAAATACTTGAAAGCTTATAATATGAATTTATATCAAAAATGAATAATCCATTATCATTTAAATGCTCTTTAACCTTTATAAAATAACTCAAAAGTTTTTCTTCTTCAATTATATAATTAGTTGAATCTAAGGCTGAAGTTATTAAGTCAAATTTTCTATTTAAACTTAATTCACTCATGTCCTGACAAATAATTTTACATTTTATTTTTTCTTTTTTTAATTTATTAAAAGCTTCTCTTAACATATCTTCTGATAGGTCAACAGCAAAAGACTCATTGAAATTTTTAGCCAGTCTTAAAGTTAGATTTCCTGTTCCACAAGCAATGTCTAAATAATTATTAAATGTAATTTTTTCTTTATTACATATATCAATTACCCTTGAGCACATAGAATCGTAATTTATATCTTCATAAATTAGTTCATCGTAAATTTCAGCAAAATCTCCATATGCCAAAGTAATCCCCCCCATTTTATACTTTTCTAAAACTATATTAAAGGTAATTTTTCCTTTAGTCAATGCTACATACAAAAGGATTAGAAAATAAATTATTTTCTTCCTAATATTTCATCGTTAGTTGGTATTTTAAGCATTCTTTTTCTTTTTGTCATTATACCACCTATTCTGCCTGTTTCTTCAGCTGTAAGGCCTCCCCATCCATAAGAATCTACCTTATCTTTCAGTCCTAGCTCATCGGCAATTTCGTATTTAATTTTTTCTCTTAAAATTTCTGCTTCGCTTAATTCTTTATTTGATTTAATTTTAGATTTAATTATTTTTTTTAAAGGTGTTTTACTCATTATTATACCCCCTATATTTGATATTAATATTTTCCCCAAAATACTTATCAATATACCTTAAAATAATTAATCACTATCTAAGTATAATATTTATATATTGTAATAAAGTATTGAAATTTTTGAATATTTTAACTATAGTTATTAGTAAGCATATTTTATGCTTACTATAATAAAAAGGGGGAAAAGTTTATGTACAATGTTGCTATAGTTGGGGCTACTGGTAACGTAGGTAGAAAATTTTTAGAAATTCTAGAAGAAAGGAATTTTCCAATAAAAGAACTATATCTTTTTGCATCAAAAAGATCTGCTGGTTCAAAACTTACATTTAAAGGTAAAGAATTTATTGTTGAAGAAACTTCTGAAGATAATATTAAAAATAAAACAATTGATTTTGCTTTATTTTCAGCAGGTGGAGATGCAAGCTTAAAATATTCACCAATATTTTCTTCATATGGCGCTGTAGTTATTGATAATTCTAGTGCTTTTAGAATGGACAAGAATGTTCCATTAGTTGTACCAGAAGTAAATCCAGAAGATATTAAATGGCATAATGGTATAATAGCTAATCCAAATTGTTCTACAATTCAAGCTATGCTTCCATTAAAGGTTTTGCTAGATAACTATGGAATAAAAAGAATAGTCTACTCTACTTATCAAGCTGTGTCAGGTGCAGGTATACAAGGAATAGCTGATTTAGAAAATGGTTATAAAGGCCATAAACCTAAAAAATTTCCTTATCCTATAGCTGGAAATTGCCTGCCACATATAGATGTATTTCTAGAAAATGGTTATACAAAGGAAGAAATTAAAATGATTGAAGAAACAAAGAAAATTCTTCATAATTCTAATTTAAAAATTACAGCAACTGCTGTTAGGGTTCCTGTTTTAAATAGCCATAGTGAAAGCATTAATGTAGAACTAGAGAAACCATTTGATTTAAAGGATATTTTAAATTTATTTAATAATACAAAAGGAATAACTCTTTATGATGATATTTCTAAAAATAAATACCCTACAGCACTTTATGTTAGTGGTAAAGATGATGTTTTCCTAGGTCGTATTAGAAGGGACTACAGCTTAGATAATGGGCTAAACCTATGGGTGGTTGCAGATAACATTAGAAAAGGAGCTGCTTTAAACGCAGTCCAAATAGCTGAACTATTAATAGGGAGTGATAATTAATGGCAATTTTTAAAGGCTCTGCAGTAGCCATCATAACGCCTTTTACTTCAAATAATAAAGTTAATTATGAAAAATTAAAGGAACTAATAGAATGGCAAATTGAAGAAAAAACCGACGCTATCGTAATTTGTGGTACTACTGGCGAAGCAAGTACCATGAGTAAAGAAGAAAGAGAAAAAACGATTAAATTTACTGTTGATATAGTTAATAAGAGAGTTCCTGTTATAGCTGGTACTGGTAGTAATAACACTGAAACATCAATTGAGATGAGTAAATATGCCGAATCTGTTGGAGTAGATGGATTATTATTAATAACACCATATTACAATAAAACTAATTCTAAAGGCCTATTTAAGCATTATGAAGCAATTAATAATGCAGTTAACACACCTATAGTATTATATAACGTCCCAAGCAGAACAGGGGTTAATATAAGTCCTAACGACTTACTAGAATTAATCAAGTTAAATAATGTTGTTGCCATTAAGGAAGCTAGTGGCAATATAAGTCAAATCGCTGAAATGAAAGCTTTATGTAAAGACACTATAGATATTTACTCAGGTAATGATGACCAAATAATACCTATAATGTCTTTAGGTGGAATAGGAGTAATATCTGTACTTGCTAATATATGTCCAAAAAGTGTCCATGATATGGCATACTACTATTTAAATAGTGATATAAATAAAGCACTAAAGCTTCAATTAGACCTTATAGACTTAATTAAAATGCTTTTTAAAGAAACTAATCCAATTCCAGTTAAAACAGCTTTAAACCTTATGGGTAAAGATGTTGGTGACTTTAGACTTCCTTTATATGAAATGGATACTAAAAATCTAACCTTACTAAAGGAAACGTTAAAAAAATATAATTTAATTTAAGGAGGAACTATGGTAAAAATATTATTAAATGGTTGTTGTGGAAAAATGGGACAAATAATAGTAGAGTCATCCAAGAGTTTCTCTAATGTAGAGATAGTGGCTGGAATTGATAAATATCCTAATGATAGAAATGACTTTAAAATATTTACTAATGTAAATGAAGTGGATATAGATTATGATGTATTAATAGATTTTTCAAGACCTGAAGCACTAAAAGACTTGCTTAATTTATCAATAATTAAAAATAAGCCTATAATATTATGCTCTACAGGTTATAGTGAAGAAGATTTAAAATTAATTTCAGAAAAAAGCAAAATAATACCAATTTTCAAATCTGCTAATATGTCTCTTGGAGTTAACTTAATTAATTCTTTACTAAAAAAGATAGTTCCAATTTTATATGATAATTATGATATAGAAATCATAGAAAAGCATCATAACCAAAAAGTGGATTCTCCAAGTGGTACTGCTCTTTTATTGGCTGATACAATAAAAGATTCCATATCAGATCAAATTAAATATGTCTATGGTAGAGAAGGGATTTCAAAAAGAGAAGAAAATGAAATTGGCATTCATGCTGTTAGAGGCGGTTCTATAGTTGGTGATCATGATATTTTATTTGCTGGCTCTGGTGAAGTTATTGAACTAAGCCACAAGGCTTTATCAAGAGAAGTATTTGCTGTAGGCGCTTTAAAAGCAGCAGAATATATGAGTAATATAATATTACCAAGACTTTATAATATGGAGGATGTTCTAGGAATTTAAAGGCTGTTAACATAGCCTAATTAAAAATTTAAAATGTAAAATGAAGAATTATTTTTAGTAATTTGTTCCAAATCACTAAAAATATATTTATATAAACTCCTTCTGAGTTTATATCTTCATTTTACATTTTTTTATTATTAATTTTACATCCATAACAAAATTACCTATTTATTAATGTATGTATTTCCAGTTTAAATATTTAATTAAGTGGAAAGATATAATATAACTATAACTAAGGAGGATTACAAATGACTAAAGATAGCCAACCTGATAATAAAAAAGCTAGAATGGAAAAGTGTAATTACCAAACACCAATAACAGAAGAAGGCCACAATCATAATCCAAATGCAAAACATAAATCTATAAAACGAGAAGGATTCTCTAGTGAGCATTTTAATAGAGCTGGAAATTAAAAAAGAAGAGTCATAAGACTCTTCTTTTTATAAAATTTTATTGTTCTTCAATATAAGCTTTATCAAAGAATACATGTCCTAAAGTAGAAACTCTAACACCTTTAACTTCTGGTTTAGCAGCCTTAACCTTAGTGTAATAGTATAATGGGATTATTGGCATCTCACTCATTAATATATCTTCAGCTTGCTTCATGATTTCCCATCTCTTATCTTGATCAGCTTCTTTCTTAGCAGCTTCTACTAACTTGTCATATTCAGCATTTGAATATCCAGCATCGTTATTTCCGCCACCAGTTACCCATAAATCTAAGAATGTCATAGGATCAACATAGTCTCCAGACCATCCATGTCTAGCTATTTCATATTGTCCTTCTTGTCTAGTATTTAAGAATACCTTCCATTCTTGGTTAGTTAATTCTACATTAACACCAATCTTTGCCCAGTCTTGTTGTATAGCTTGAGCTATTAATTTGTGGTCTCCTTCTGTATTGTACATAAATTCTAAAGTAGGAAGACCTTCTCCATTTGGATATCCAGCTTCAGCTAATAATTTCTTAGCTTCATCTATATTAGCTTTATTTGCATCGTAGTATTCTCTATCTGCAAAATCTTCACCATTTCCATTTAAAATTCCCTTTGGAACAAAGCTATATGCAGGAACTTGTCCTGATTTAGTAACATTTTCAGTAATAGCTTTTCTATCTATTGATAAAGCTAATGCTTTTCTTACTTTTTCATTACTTAAAGCTTTTTTAACATCTTCTGATAATGTTGATTGCTTACCAACGTTCATTACTAACATATATGTTGCAAGGTTTGGATATATTGTAACTAATCCCTCTTCTTGTCCTTTAGCAATTTCTGCTGGTGGTACAGTATCAACCATATCGAATTCACCAGATTTTAATGAAGCATAAGCAGTATTTTGATCTGTAACTAACTTCCATACTAAACCTGGAAGCTTAATTTCTTTAGCATTCCAATATTCTTCATTCTTTTCGAATATTAATTGATCCTTCATATCCCATTGAACTAATTTGAAAGGTCCATTTGAAACATAAGTTTCTGGTTCATTAGCCCAACCATCTGGATTAGCAGATACTATATCTTCTCTTAATGGCATATAAGTAGTAAATGCAGTAAGTTCTGGGAAGTAAGCTGTTGGAGCTTCTAAAGTAACTTTAAGTGTATTATCATCAACAACTTCGATACCTAATTCTTCTCTAGTAGCTTCTCCATTATAGAACTTTTCACCATTCTTAATATAGAATAATTGATAGTTGTATTCAGAAGCAGTTTCTTTAGTTAACGCTCTTACCCATGAATACTCAAAATCTTTTGCAGTAACTACTTGTCCATCAGACCATTTAGCATCTTTTCTTAAAGTAAAAGTATATACTAAATTATCATCAGAAACTTCCATTTTTTCAGCAACTCCATAAATTGCCTTTTCATTTTCATCAAGTCTCATTAGCCCTTCAAATGCATTGTCAATTATTGAACCTGCCCCTGATGAAGTATTTAATGTAGGATCTAATGTTTCTGGATCCTCTCCTAAATTATAAATTAATTTTCTTCCACTATCTCCTGAACTACTATTTCCACAACCTGCAAAAACAGACATTCCTAAAGCAAGTGTTAGTGCAACTGCACAAATTTTTCTAAGCTTATTGCTCTTCATTGTATTTCCCCCTTAATATATTTATTTATAGAAATTGCTTAACGCAATAGCTAACTATTTATTAAATAAATGACATGATACAAAGTGTCCAGGTTCTACTTCTTTAAGTTCAGGATCTACTTCACCACAAATTGGCATAGCATATTTACATCTACCTTTAAATCTACAGCCAGGAGCTGGATCTATTGGTGATGGTATATCACCTTGTAAAACTATTCTTTTATTATTTTTAGCTACCTTCGGATCTGCTATAGGAACAGCTGAAAGTAATGCTTGAGTATATGGATGCTTAGGCTTTAAGTACACAGCATCTGCTGGTCCTTTTTCAACCATTTGTCCTAAATACATAACCCCAATATGTGTTGATATATGCTTAACCATTGATAAATCATGAGCTATAAATAAATATGTTAGTCCAAATTCTTCTTGAAGCTCTTCTAACATATTAATAACTTGAGCTTGAATAGATACATCCAATGCTGATATAGGCTCATCACATACTATAAAATCTGGTTGTACTGCAAGTGCTCTTGCAATACCTATTCTTTGTCTTTGCCCACCTGAAAATTCATGAGCATATCTATTTATATGACTTCCATTAAGTCCAACTCTATCTAAAAGATATCTTATTCTTTTAGTTCTTTCTTCACCTTTATATAATCCATGAATATCTATAGCTTCACCAATAATATCACCTACAGTCATTCTAGGATTTAATGATGCATATGGATCTTGGAATATCATTTGCATATTCTTTCTTAAAGAAACCATTCTCTTTTCACTAAAATTAGTTATATCTTCACCATTAAATATAATTTGACCTGATGTTGGTTCATATAGTTTTAATATTGTTCTTCCAGTAGTAGTCTTCCCACATCCTGATTCACCAACTAAACCTAATGTCTCTCCTCTTTTTATTACAAAAGAAACATTATCTACAGCCTTAACAAAGCTTTTTTTACCAAAAAGACCTTTATTTATAGGGAAGTACTTACAAAGATTCTTAACTTCTAAAATAACATCATTATTCTTTTCCATTATTCTTCCCTCCTTATTGGTGACTCAACCTTTGGTGCATTTTCATGACATAACCAGCACGCAACTCTATGTCCTTCAGATACGTCAAACAATGGTGGTTGCTTTTGTAAACAAACCTTCATTGCATATTTACATCTTGCTGCAAATGGACATCCAACTGGTGGTTTTAATAAATCTGGTGGTTGTCCTTCTATTGGTGTTAATTTTTCTTTCATTTCACTCTTAGGGTTAGGTACACTATTTAATAATCCCCATGTATATGGATGTTTTCCATTATAGAATATATCTTCATCAGATCCTTCTTCTACAACTATTCCACCATACATAACGTTAATTCTAGTACAAAGATCTGCAACTACTCCTAAATCATGAGTTATTAATATAATAGAAGTATTTATTTTATTCTTAAGATCTTTCATTAAATCTAATATTTGAGCTTGAATTGTAACATCCAATGCTGTTGTTGGTTCATCTGCTATTATAAGCTTTGGATTACAAATTAAGCTCATAGCAATCATAACTCTTTGTCTCATACCACCTGAAAATTCATGTGGATATTGTTTTAGCCTACTTTCCGGGCTTGGTATTCCTACCATATCTAACATTTTGATTGCTTCTATATTAGCTTCTTTTTTGCTTATTTTCTTATGTTTAATTAAATGCTCTGTTAATTGATCTCCAACTGTAAATAAAGGATTTAAAGATGTCATAGGGTCTTGGAATATCATTGCCATTTCATTCCCCCTAATATCTTGCATATCATCTTCAGTTGGATTTGTTATATCTTCTCCATTAAAAACTATTTGATCAGCTTCAATAATTGCATTATCTGCTAACAATCTCATTATTGACATCATAGTAACTGACTTACCACAACCAGATTCTCCAACAATCCCTAAAGCTTCTCCTTTATTTAAATATAAAGAAACTCCTCTAACAGCTTGTACATCACCTATATGTGTTCTAAAGGAGGTCTTCAAATTTTTAACTTCCAATAACTTACTCATTCGTCATTCCTCCTACTTCTTATTCTTAGGATCTAAAGCTTCTGTCAAGCCATCACCAAATAAGTTAAACGCTAAAATTATTAAGCAAATAGCCCCTGCTGGGAATAATAATTGATATGCTGCTGTGCTTAATAATCCACTAGCATCATTTGCTAAAGTACCTAAAGATGCAAGTGGTGCATTAATTCCTAATCCAATGAAGCTTAAAAATGCCTCAGTAAATATAGCTGAAGGAACAAATAAAGTTAATGTAACTAAAATAGATCCAATACAGTTTGGTATTAAGTGTCTAAATAATACTCTTGTCTTTGAAGCTCCTAAAGCTTTAGCTGCAAGAACAAATTCTTGTTGCTTTAATTGAAGGATATCTCCTCTTACTATTCTAGCCATACCAACCCAATATGATATTGCCATAGCTAAAATTATTGTTACAAGTCCAGTAGATCCTTCTTTTTTAAATGTTGCCATTAAAATAATTACATATATTTGAGTAGGAATAGAATATAAAACATCTACTATTCTCATCATTATATTATCTACTCTTCCTCCAAAGAAGCCTGCAACTCCACCATATAGTACACCAATAACTAAGTTAATTGCTGCAGCAGATATAGCTATTATTAGTGAGTATCTAGTTCCATACATAACTCTTACGAATAAATCTCTTCCTAAATTATCTGTTCCAAACCAATGCTGTGCACTTGGTCTTAAATCTGTTGCTTGTAAATTCGTATCATAATATGTGTATCCTAGAATTTTTTCCATTAAAATAGGTCCTAAGAACGCACAAATAACTATTACTATAATCATTAATAATGAAACTATTGCTACTTTATTATTTTTTAATCTTCTCCAAGCATCAGCCCAATAGCCAACGCTAGGTCTTACTACTTCTTCAAACTTTTTTTCATCTTCACTTAAAGGAGTAAATAATTCTTTATCAATACTTAAGTCAACTTTTAAATTTTCCATTTCTTTACCCCCTATTAACCTTCAAGTTTAATTCTTGGGTCTATTAATACATACACAATATCAACTAAAAGATTGCATATAACTATTAATGTACAATAAAATGCTGTTACTCCTAATAATGAAGTATAATCTCTATTAGTTATTGATAATGTAAATTCATTACCTAACCCAGGAATAGCAAATATTTTTTCAACTACAAAGGATCCAGTTAAAACTCCTGCTACTAATGGTCCTAAGTAAGTTACTACTGGAATTAATGAATTTCTTAATGCATGTTTAAAAATTACTGTTTTTCCACTTAAGCCTTTAGCTTTTGCTGTTCTTATATAATCTGACTTTAATACGTCCATCAATTTACTTCTTGTTAATCTTGTTATAAATGCCATAGAACTTCCTGAAAGTGCAAGTACTGGCATTATATAATTCTTAGGCTTACTTAATCCAGTTGCTGGCAATAATCCAGCCTTAACTGTAAAAATATAGATTAAGAAAGTACCCATTACAAAGCTTGGTATTGTTATTCCTATTGTAGCTAATATCATACATACATGATCTGGCCATTTTCCTGCCTTTAATGCAGCTATTATTCCTAATGATACCCCTGCTATAACAGAAAATACTATTGATACCGCTCCAACTTTAGCTGAGTTAGGGAAGCTTTTCTTTATTGTTGTTAAAACATCTCTTCCTTTATACTTCATTGATTTACCAAAGTCACCTTTTAATAAGTTTTTCATATAAATTGCATATTGTTCTCCAACCGGCTTGTCTAATCCATATTTTTCATTTAATTGAGCTTTCATCTCAGGTGTAGTTTTTTCTCCGTCAAATGGACCACCCGGCATCATCCTTACTAGAAAGAAAACTATAGTAACTACTGCCCAAACAGTAATTAAACTAGTTAAAAGTCTCTTTCCTATATACTTTACCATTTGTGTTCAACCCCCATTCATTATTCTACGCACATTCCAATTTGTAGATATTAATAATTATATTATATTATAAGAAATTGTCAAATAACATTTTAAAATAACACTATCTATTTTAATAATATATCAATAAAATTGTAGTTTTTTTTTCAATTGTTAAAAGGTATGTGGCTATTTTAGAAAACGCTTACACGCCCTATATTTCTAATATTCTGCAAGTATAAATATTAATCCTTCATTTTTCCTAATTTTTATTAATGTATCAATTTTTTAAATTATTTCATTCTTTCCTAATGAACTTATATGGACATTCTTTAAAATTTGTTCACTCTATACGAACAAACTTAATAGTTATAACTATATATTTAAAAGAATTTAAAAGCATATTTATTCATAAAAACACCCACTAATATGAATAAAGTTCTATTAGTGGGTGTTTTTTATTTATTATATCTTTTTATAAACTTTTCAATTCTATTTAAAGCTTCTTCTAATTCCTTATGTGAGTAACAATATGATATTCTAATATAACCTTCTCCTCCTGCTCCAAAGGCATCCCCTGGAACGCAGGCAACTTTTTCTTCATATAATAGTTTTTCACAAAACAATTCAGATTTTAAATTATATTTCTTAATTGAAGGAAATATATAAAAAGCTCCCTTAGGGGAAATAAAATCCATATTCATTTCTCTAAGCCTTTCTTCTACATAAGACTTTCGCTTTATAAACTCTTCCTTCATATAATCTACATTATAAAGTCCATATTTAAGACCTTCTAACACTCCATATTGCCCTATTGAATTAGTACATGAAACATTATATTGATGAACTTTCCCAATTTCATCAAGCTTTTCTTTTTTAGCTGCAAGGAAACCTACCCTAATTCCTGTAACTGAAAACATTTTAGAAAAACCACCAATATATATTACATTATCAATAATATCTTCATTCATTGCTATACTGTAATATTCGTCATAACAAATAGATTCATATAATTCATCACTTATTATAGTAAGATTATTTTCTTTTATAATTTCTATTAATTTGTTATATTCACTTTTACTTAATATAGCTCCAGTTGGATTAGATGGATATGACAAAATCATGTGGTTGATATTTTCTTCTTTTATTAATTTATTTATCATTTCAAAATCTAAAGAAAAATCATCCTTTAATTTATAATTTACAACTTCTCCACCTATTATTTTAACTATATTCTCATAAGCTGGATAGCCTGGAGTTGGAATTAAAACTTTATCCCCTTTGTTTATTATAGAAACTAAAGAGGAAAATAAAGCCTCACTCCCACCTACAGTAACACAAATTTCATCATATTCATAATTAATTCCCTTAGTCTTTAAATACTTTGATATTTCTTTTCTTAATTCTAAAAGGCCAAAGTTATCTGTATATACTGTCTTATCCTCTTTTATAGCTTTTATCATTCCATTTTTTATTTCTTTAGGTGTCTCAAAGTCAGGTTGCCCTAAGGTTAATGATATAGCCCCATCAATATTTTTTACCTTATTAAAAAAACTTCTTATTCCAGACATTCTTATCTCATTTAAATTCTCATTCATTTTTAGCCCCCTAATGCTTAAAATTCTATTCCTTCTCTAGCTGGAACTCCTTCTTCAAAATAATGTTTAATACATTTCATTTCTGTAACTAAATTACTTTTTTCTATTATTTCTTTTGGAACATTTCTTCCTGTTAAGATAATTTCCATAGATTCAGGTTTATTATCTAATATATATAATACTTCTTCTACACTAAGAAAATTATTAGATAATACAGCCATAATTTCATCGATAATTAATACATCACATTTATTTTCCTTAATTACTTCAAGTACAAAGTTATAACCATCTCTAATTTCTAATTTTAATTCTTCTAATTCCTCTTTTGTTAAGTTCCATGTAAAATCCTTTGGTTTTTCAAATCTAAATATTTTAAAATTATCTCCAAGTTCATCTATAGTTTTAAGTTCTCCAGTTTTACCGCCCTTTAAGAATTGTAGCATATAAACTTTTAGCCCATTACCATATGCTCTAATCCCTTGACCAATAGCTGCAGTTGTCTTTCCTTTTCCTTCTCCAGTATAAACTTGAATTAATCCTTTTTCTAATTTCAATTTTATCAACTCCTTTTTATAGATTTTACATTAAGTATAATTTACTTGCAAATAATATTATTATTTACATTTTATATTTCCTAACACTTGCTATCCTTCCAATATATTGATATAATTTTTTCAAATTAATATTAATTTGGGGAGGATTTATTTATGAATTATAATGATTTAACTGATCCTTATGAAATTGCAAAATTTATAAAAGACTCAGTAAAAATAACACCTGTAAAAGCCTATATAAATGGAGATTTAAGCAACGCTGACTTTAATAATATAGAATGGTATGGTAGCAATAATTTTTATATTTTATTTGGAGAATCAAATATCCTTGATAAATTTATAGAAAATAATAGCTCTTTAATAAACCATTATAGAATAGAAAATGATAGAAGAAACTCTGCTATTCCTATGTTAAATCTCTTAGAAGTTAATGCTAGAATCGAGCCAGGTGCAATAATAAGAGATAGAGTAAAAATAGAAGAAAATGCTGTTATTATGATGGGGGCAGTTATTAATATAGGTGCTGAAATCGGTGAAGGCACTATGATAGATATGAATTCAGTTCTTGGGGCTAGAGCTAAAATAGGAAAAAGATCTCATATAGGTGCTGGTGCTGTAGTGGCTGGAGTCTTAGAACCACCAAGTAAATCTCCATGTGAAATAGGAGATGATGTATTAATAGGTGCAAACGCAGTAATTAAACAAGAAGATGTAACAGTAGA
>NZ_JABUTB010000003.1:192094-215596 GCF_021443865.1 Clostridium sp. | reverse complement strand
CTTGAAAACCGGCGTACCTTTGCGGGTACCGTGGGTTCAAATCCCACTCTCTCCGCCAAATAACCTTTTATGAGGGCACATGGAGAAATACTCAAGTGGCTGAAGAGGCGCCCCTGCTAAGGGCGTAGGTCGGGTAACTGGCGCCCGGGTTCAAATCCCGGTTTCTCCGCCAAAAGCATCTAATGAATATTAGGTGCTTTTTTTGTATAAAAAAACAAAGTGATTTAAAGTAGGAACTAATTTTATTGTAAACAATTTCCCTAAGTGATATACTATTTTTATCTTAATTAAGAATAATATAATATGTATATTTGGGAGGATGGAGATGGAAAAGAAGTATGTAGTAGGTGTAGACTTAGGGGGAACTAAGATATATACTGCGTTAGTTGATCTAGATGGGAACATAGTTAAAGAAGTTACAGTAAAAACTGAAGCTCAAAAGGGAGATTCTGTAGTTTTAGAAAAGATCATTAATACTATAGATGATGTTTTAACAGGAACAGATATAAATGAAGTTAAAGCAATTGGAGTTGGATCACCAGGACCATTAGATGTAGAAAATGGATTAATAGTATATACTCCAAATTTACCATTTAAGAATTTTAATATAGTAAAACCTATAAAAGAAAAATACAAAATAGATACTTATCTAGATAATGATGCAAATGTTGCTACTTTAAGTGAGTACATGTTCGGAGCAGGAAAAGGAAGCAAAAATATGGTATTTGTTACAGTAAGTACTGGAATAGGTGGTGGTGCAATTCTAAATGGAAGTTTATTTAGAGGAAGCACATCAAATGCTTTAGAAATAGGTCATATAACTGTAATGAAGGGTGGCCCTAGATGTGGATGTGGTAATACAGGTTGTGCGGAAGCATTGGCATCAGGAACTGCTATAATGAAAAGAGCTAAGGAGGCTTTAGAAAGCAAAGTAGAAACTTCTCTAAGAAATTATGAAGAAGTAACAGCTCAAGAAGTATTCTTAGAAGCAGAAAAAGGAGATAAGGTTTCTAAGGATATATTAAATGATGCATTATCATACTTAGGAATAACTATTTCTAATATAGCTAATTCATTTGATCCGGATAAGATAATTATAGGTGGAGGAGTTAGTGAAGCTGGTAGAATAGTATTTGATAAAATAGATTATGAAATGGAAAGAAGATGCTTAAAGACAATATATAATAATTGCAAGGTAGAAAAAGCAGTATTAGGAGGCAAAGCAGGAGTATTAGGTGCCGCTGCATTAGCCATTTTAGAAAGTAAATAGATAAATAAGGCTGTATTATAATAATTAGTATTATAATACAGCCTTTTATTATTAAAATCTAACTTTATATAACATATGATAATACAAGACTTTTTTTATTGTATAGAAAAGACTTATAATAATATTATGTGGAAAAAGGTGGAGGAGATGATGATATGATATATGGAGAAAATATATATATGAGAGATGTAGTAAGAGAGGATATAGATATTTTATTTAATATATGCTCTGATAAAGATGTATTAAAATATAATGGACTAGCTACTGGTGTTATGACGAAGGAATATATAAATAGTCAATTTCATCATCTTAATAGACCTAATAAAAAGGAACTAGTAATAGTAAATAATTATAGCGATATAATAGGATATATGTATTATAAGGAAAATAGTTATACTATGGATGTTTATTCAATTGGGATAACTATAGGTAAGGATTATTGGCATAAGGGATATGGACAAGATTCAATAAAAGCCTTATGTAAATATCTTTTCAATAATAGACAAGCTCATAAAATAGAACTAGAAGTTGTTAGTGCTAATAAAAGAGCTATAAGTTGTTATAAAAAGTGTGGATTTAAAGAAGAGGGTATAAGAAGAAGTAAGTATTATTACTCGGGAAGGTATCTAGATACTATAGTTATGGGATTGTTAAAGAAAGAATTTATTTAAGTACTTAGGGTATAATTAAGATATTAAATAAAGGAGTGTTTGTATGGGAATTAGATTTATTTTCGGAAGAGCAGGTACAGGCAAAAGTAGATTCTGTTTAGAGCAAATCAAAAAGAAAATTGAAAATAATACTGGGAATAATAAACTTATATTAATTGTACCAGAGCAATATACATTTGATACTGAAAAAAAGTTTTTAGATATAGTTACTGAAAAAGGATTCTTAAGAGGCCAAGTATTAAGTTTTAAAAGAATGGCTCATAGAGTATTCGAAGAATGCGGTGGAAGAACAGATGTAAAAATTAGTGATTCAGGAAGAAACATGCTTATATATAAATTACTAAGAGAAAATGGAGATAATCTTCAGTACTTCAATAGAATGAGTAAGGAACAAGGATTTTCATCAATAGTTTCTAAAGCAATAACTGAATTTAAGAAATATAATATTTCCTCGGAAATACTAGGAATTAAAGAAGAGGAAATTCATGATGAAGAATTAAAAAAGAAAGTGAATGATTTAAAAATAATTTATAGAGATTTTAATGAAGTACTTCATAAAAAATTTATAGACTCTGATGATGAATTAACACTATTAGCTAGTAAGTTAAGCGATTGTAATATATATGATGGAGCTGAAGTATGGATAGATGAATTTACTACCTTTACTCCACAACAATTAGAAGTAATAAAGGTGTTAACTAAAAGAGCTAAAACAGTAAATATAACATTATGTAGTGATAGTTTAAGTGGTGGAAGAGAAGTAGATTATACAGATATATTTGATGCTATAAAGAATACTGAAAATGCCATATTAAATATGATGAAGGAAAATAATATATCTTATATGGAGCCTATAGATTTAAATAAGGGATACTCCTATAGATTTTTAAATAGTGAGGACCTTCAGCATCTAGAAAAGCACTTTTTCACTTATCCATTTATGCATTATAAGGGTAAGGATGATAATGTAAGACTTTATAAGGCTAATAATAGTTATGAGGAAATTGACACAATAGCTAGGGATATTTTAATTCTAGTAAGAGATAAGGGATATAGATATAAAGATATAGCTGTTGTTTGTAGAAACATAGATGAATATGAAAAGATAGCTACTGTTATTTTTAATGATTATAAAATTCCATTTTTCTTAGATAAGAAAAGAGAAATATTAGATAACCCTTTAGTAGTATTAATAATTTCATCTTTAGAAATATTAACTAGTAATTGGTCTTATGAAAGTATGTTTAAGTATTTAAAAAGTGGTTTAATAAATATAGAAGAAAAGTATATAGATATACTTGAAAATTATGTTTTAGCTAATGGAATAAAGGGATATAAGTGGACTAAGGATTTATACGATAAAGAAAATATATCCGAAGAGGAAAATTTAGTTTTAGAAATTATGGAAGAAATAAGATATCCTTTAATTAATCTTCATAATAAGCTAAGAGGTAAAAGAACAGTAAGAGATATATCTACAAGTCTATATGAATTCTTAAATGAATTAAATGTATTTAAAACATTAGAAACTTGGTTAGATGAATTTAATGAATTAGGACTTCAAGATAAAATAAAGGAATATATGCAAGTACCTGAAATGGTTATGGAGATATTAGATCAATTAGTTGAAGTACTAGGTGATGAAGTTATAGATATAAAAGAATTTACTAAAATTCTTATATCAGGCTTTGAAGAAAAAGAAATTGGAGTAATTCCTATGTCTTTAGACCAAGTAAATATAGGAGATATATCTAGAGTAAAAGGAAGAGAAGTAAAAGCTTTATATTTAATAGGTGTAAATGATGGAGTTCTTCCAGCGGTAAGTAAAGATGAAGGTATAATCAATGATAGGGAAAGAGATATATTAAAGAACATTGGAATAAGATTGGCTTCAGATACTAAGAGTAGAGCTTTTGAAGAACAATTTATTGTTTATACAGCATTAACTATAGCATCTGAATATTTAATGATAACCTTCCCTATGGCAGACTTTGAAGGGAAATCTTTAAGACCATCTATAATAATTCCAAGGCTTAAAAAAATACTTCCTAATGTAGTAGAAGAAAGTGAAATCTACAACTTAAGAGATAAAAATGATAAGTTTAATAAGATTACAGCACCAATTCCAACATTTAATGAATTAATATCAGCTTTAAGAATGGAGTTTGAAAAGGAAAAGGTAGATGAATATTGGGCAGAAGCTTTTAGATGGTTTGAAAATGATGAAGAATTTAGAAATAAAGCAAATACAATGTTTAAGGGACTTACTTATACTAATTTAGTAGAAAAGGTTCCTAGAGAGAAAATAAGAAGACTTTATCAATTAGAAAACAAGAAATTAGTATTTAATATATCAAGAATAGAGAAATATGCTCAATGTCCATTTTCATATTATGTTCAATATGGATTAAAAGCAAAGGATAGAAAAGTATATGAATTTTCAGCACCAGACTTAGGCTCATTTATGCATGATATACTAGATGATTTTACTAATAAAATTAGGACGGAAAAAATAGCTTGGTCTGATTTAAATAAAGAAAGATGTAAGATTATAGTTAATGAGTTAGTAGATAGAAAACTTGAAGGGGACACTAATTCGATATTAAATAGTACAAAAAAATATCAATATTTTGCAGATAGATTTAAGAGGACTATAACTAAATCTGTTATGGTTATTTCAGAACAAATGAGAAAAGGAAAATTTGAAGTCTTTAGAAATGAATTTGAATTTGGAGGATTTAAGGATGGTGAGGCTATAAAGATAGATTTACCATCTAATGAAACTGTATATTTAGTAGGTAGAGTAGATAGAATAGATACCTTAGACCTAGATGGAAATACTTATATTAAGGTAGTTGATTATAAGTCAGGTAATAAGAAATTTAACTTAACAGAAGTTTATTATGGCCTGCAAATACAGTTATTAGTTTATTTAGATGCCCTTATTAAAAATTCAAAATACATTTTAGAAAAACAAGCAATGCCAGGAGCAATATTATACTTTAAAATAGATGATCCAATAATTAAATCTAAAAAGCCTCTTACAGAAGAGGAAATAAAGAATAATATATTAAAAGAATTAAAAATGAGTGGATTATTGCTTAAGGATATAAGTGTTGTTAAGGCTATGGATAGTGATATAGAATCAGCCTATTCATTAATTATTCCAGCAGCAATCAAAAAGGATGGGAATTTTACAGCAACAAGTTCAGTAGTTACAGAAGAGCAATTTGATATATTAAGAAAGTATGTTAATGATAAAATGGCAGAGCTTTGTGAAGAAATGCTAAGTGGAGAGATAAAAATAGTTCCATGTAAAAATAATAATACTCCATATTGTGATTACTGTGATTATTCATCAGTATGCCAATTTGATACTTCTATAGAAAATAATAAATATAAAATTGTCTTAAAGAAGAGTAATGAAGAAGCATGGAATTTAATAAAGGATGAAGTAGAGAAGGGAGGAGAAGCATAATAGATGGGAAGTACTAAATGGACTGAAGATCAGTTAAAAGCAATTACAACAAGAGAATGCAATCTTTTAGTGGCAGCAGCAGCAGGATCAGGTAAAACAGCAGTTTTAGTTGAAAGAATTATTAGGATTATAACTAATGAGGATAATCCTATAGATATAGATAGATTATTAGTTGTTACATTTACATCAGCAGCAGCAGCAGAAATGAGAGAAAGAATAGCTGATGCTATATCAAAGGCATTAGAAGTTAATCCAAATTCAAAGATTTTACAAAGGCAATTAACACTTTTAAGTAGAGCTAATATAACTACTATGCATTCCTTCTGTTTAGATGTTATTAAAAACTACTATCACATTATAGACCTTGATCCAACCTTTAGGATAGCAGATGAAACAGAAAATACATTATTAAAATTAGAAGTAATTAATGATATGTTTGAAGATTACTATGAAAATGAAGATAGAGAATTTAGAAATCTTATTGAAGCATATAGTACATCTAAGGATGATGAAAAATTAAAAAATATAATATTGGATTTATATAGATTTTCTATGAGTGGACCGTGGCCAGAAAAATGGTTAAAGGATAGTGCAGAAGCTTTTAATATAGATACTATTGAAGATTTAAATAAAACTCCATGGATACAAGTATTAAAGGAAACTATATATATTGAAGTATCTGGGTATATAAAGACATTAGAAAAGGCTATTGAGTTAATTAATAGCACAGAAGGATTAGAAGCATATCTACAAACGTTTAATGATGAATTAAATATGTTTAATTCAGTTATAGAATCATTAAATCAGGGAGTGGAAGTTCTTTATAATGAAATAAGTAATGTTAGCTTTGGAAGATTAAAATCAGTTAAGAAGGATAAAGTTTCAGATCCAGAGGCTTTAGAAATAGTAAAGTCTATAAGAGATAATATTAAGAAAAAATCATCAAAGCTAATTGAAGATAGTTTTTCTATATCTATAGAAGAAGCATTAGAGGGAATAAAAAAATCCTATCCATATATGAAGATGATTAGTAAGCTTACTTTAGATTTTATAGAGAGATTTAAAATAAAAAAGAGAGAAAGAAATCTATTAGATTTTAATGATTTAGAACATTTATGCTTAAAAATACTTATCAAATATGATGATGAAGGAAATATAATTCCATCAAGTGTATCTGAAGGATTTAGAGAATACTTTGATGAAGTTCTTGTAGATGAATATCAGGATTCTAATAATGTTCAAGAAGCTATTATAGATTTAGTATCAAGAAAGAACTTAGAGAATCCGAATGTATTTATGGTTGGTGATGTTAAGCAAAGTATATATAGATTTAGACAAGCAAAACCAGAACTATTCTTAGATAAATATAATAAGTATCCATTAGAAGAGGGAAGCTTAAATAGAAAAATCCAATTATATAAGAACTTTAGAAGTAGAGAAGAAGTTATATGTGGAGTTAATTATATATTTAAAGAAGTTATGTCTAACAATGTTGGAGAGTTAGAATATACAGATGAGGAAGCTTTAAATTTAGGAGCTAGCTATAAAGAAAATCAAGATGATAATGTAATTATAGCAGGTCCTATAGAACTTCATATTTTAGATAAGTCAAAGGATAAAGATATTCCAGAAGAAGATAAAATAGAAGAAGTAAATTTAGGTGATGAAGAAAAAGAAGAAGAGGAAGATGTTGATGCAATAACTCTAGAAGCAAGAATAGTTGCAAGAAGAATAAAAGAACTAATGAATCCTGATTTAAAGACAGGAAAGATATTTAAAGTCTTAGATAAGGAAACTGGAGAATATAGACCATTAAAGTATAAAGATATAGTTATCTTATTAAGAGCAACTAAAAATTGGGCAGAATTATTTTTAGAGGAGCTTGGTTCAGAAGGAATTCCTATTTATGCTGATACAGGAACAGGATATTTTGAAACTATTGAAATAAGAACAATAATGTCCTTACTAAAAATAATAGATAATCCAATGCAAGATGTTCCTATGATTTCTGTTTTAAGATCTCCTTTAGTTAGCTTTAGTGCAGAAGAATTAGGTGACATTAGGCTTGTAAATAAGGAAAAATACTTCTATGAAATTATAAAAGAGATATCAGAAGACCAACATGAAATTAATGAAGAACTTAAAAATAAATGTAGAGTATTTATTAATAATCTAGAAAAGTGGAGAAAGAGGGCTATATATACACCTATAGATGAATTTATATGGTATTTATATATGGATACAGCTTACTATGGATATGTAGGGGCAATGCCAAATGGAAAGCTAAGACAAGCAAATTTAAAAATCTTATTCCAAAGGGCAAAGCAGTTTGAGCAAACTAGCTTTAAAGGCTTATTTAACTTTATTAATTTTATTAATAAGCTTAGAAATTCTTCTGGGGATATGGGAAGTGCCAAGGTTCTTGGAGAAAATGAAGATGTTGTTAGAATTATGAGTATTCATAAAAGTAAAGGTCTTGAATTCCCAGTAGTGTTTACTTCTGGATTTGGTAAACAATTTAACTTAATGGATTTAAATAAATCTATTCTTTATCATGATGATTTAGGATTTGGTCCAGATTATGTAGATTTAGAAAAGAGAATATCATATAGTACCTTATCGAAGGAAGCTATAAAAAAGAAAATATTATTTGAAACTCTATCAGAAGAAATGAGAATTCTGTATGTTGCATTTACAAGAGCTAAAGAAAAACTAATTATAACAGGTGCAACAAGAGATTTAGAAAAATCAATATCAAGATGGACATCAGCAGCTGCATTAGATGAAGAAATAGTTCCAGCTTCAGAAGTATTAAAGGGAAAAAGTTATTTAGACTGGGTTGGAATGGCTCTATGTAAACATAGAGATGGAGAAGAGCTTAGAAGATATATCGGATTAGAGAGCGGCGTACTTGTGAATGATTTCTCCACATGGAAGATTAAAATGTGGAGAAAAAATCAATTGAATGTGGAAAAAAATGAAGTGGCTGTGGATGAAATTGATGAAAATGGTCTATTTATTAATAAAGAGGTAAATAGAATTGATAAAGAGATAAGTAGAAGATTAGGATATGAATATAAATATAACTTAGCAGAAACACTACCAAGCAATGTGTCAGTTTCAGACTTAAAAAGGTCTCTTTATGAACATGAAGATGATGATGTATTAACTGTTAACATATTTAGAGATAAGGAAGTATTAAAGCCTAAGTTCCTTCAAGAAAGGAAGGGCTTATCAGCATCTGAAAGAGGAACAGTTGTACACTTTATAATGCAGAAGTTAAATTTAGATAAAGTATCCACAAGGGAAGAAATAAGAAATCAAATTCAAGATATGAAGGATAATAATTTACTTTTAGAAGAAGAGGTAAAGGCTATTGAAAAAATAAACTTTTTAGGTTTCTTTAGAAGTGAATTAGGTAAAAGAATGATTAATTCATATAATGAAGGTAATTTATTAAAAAGAGAGCTTCCTTTCTATACAGAAATAAGTAGTTTAGAAGTAAATAATGCATTGCCAGAAGATAGATATAAAGATGAGAAAGTTAGACTTCAAGGTATTATAGATTGCATATTTGAAGAAGATAATGAAATAATCCTTTTAGATTACAAAACAGATTATGTAGTAGAAGGAATGGAAGATGAGATTATAGAAAAATATAAGGTTCAGCTAAGATATTACAAAGATGCTGTGGAAAAGATAACTGGTAAAAGGGTTAAAGAAAGCTATTTATATTTATTTGGATTAGGAAAAGAAGTTAGAGTAGATGAATAGTAATATAATTAAAGAAGTACAGCTTAGCTGTACTTCTTTAATTATTATCTATAAACATCTTTGCTAAATTAATTAACGACTCATTTGAATTTAAAGCTGGGTTTTCTAAAACCTTCTCTAGTAAGTTATTTAATGTTTCTCCTACTAATTTTCCAGGTTTTATTCCTAGAGTGTTAATTAAATCTTTTCCTGTTATATCTAAATCTTTTATTATAAGAGGCTCTTTATTCTTTACAATTTCATTAACTAAATCTTCAGTATAAGAAACCTTTTTTAAGAAAGGCTCAGGGTTGTTTAAGGATTTAATATCTGCTCTTTGAAGTGAAAATAATAAATTCATATTATCTTTACCAACAGAATTTAGCAGCTTTTTAACATCATATTTTGTAGGCATAGTATTAACATTTAGAACTAAATGATGCTCAATTAATTTACATACAATTTCTATTGTATTATTATCAAAACGTAAGTCAGATAATATTTTTTTAGTCATTATAGAGCCTTCAATACAATGTCCAGGAAATCCATAAAAGCTTCCACTATTAAATGGTGTTAATGTATTTATTTTTCCTACATCATGAAATAGTGCTGATAATCTTAATATTAAATTATCATTAGTATTATTAATAACCTTTAATGTATGTGAGAAAACATTTCTATTATGATTACTACATTTAGGTGAAAAACCAACTAATGAATTTATATCAGGTAAAATTACTTCAAGTAAATTAGTTTCTTGTAACAACTTAAGTCCTTTAGAGGCATTAGGAGAGACTAATATTTTGCAAATTTCATCTCTAATTCTTTCCTTGCTAATATTAGAGATAAGTAAGTAATTTTTTTTAATTGCATTTAAAGTATTTATTTCTATATCAAAGGACAATTGACAGCTAAATCTAATAGCACGAAGCATTCTTAAAGCGTCTTCTTTAAATCGTTTGTCAGCATCACCAACACATCTTATTAATTTATTTTTCATATCATTAATTCCATTAAAGTAATCAATTAAGCCAGCAATTTCATTGTATGCTAAGGCATTTATAGTAAAATCTCTTCTTGATAAATCCTCTTTTATATCTGTAACAAAATTAACAGAGGAAGGACGTCTATTATCTAAATAAGAGCCATCTGTTCTAAAGGTTGTAACTTCATAAGGATTATTATTTATTAAAATAGTAACAGTACCATGTTTTAAACCTGTAGGGATAGTCCTATTAAAAAGTGAAATAGTAGTTTCAGGTTTTGCAGAAGTAGTTAAATCATAATCTTTAGGGGTAATCCCTAATATACTATCTCTAACGCAGCCACCAACCATATATGCCTCATAATTATTCTTGTAAAATGTGTTAATAATAAAGTTTACCTCTTTTGGAATAAATATATTCATACTTAACCACCTTTTAATTGTTATAAATAAATAATACCATAAAATGAAATAATTAATTAATTTATAGATACATTTTATATGTTATACTTGCCATAAGAATATAAATATAGGGGGGAACTAATGAAGAATAAAAAAATTACAATAGTAATAGCTTCTATTATATCAATTATACTTATTGTTATTTTTAGCATTTCCATTTATAAAAATAATAATGAAAGAAATATGATTAATAAAATAGAGGAAGAAATTGCAAATGGAAACTATGAAGAAGCTATAGAATCCATAAATAAATCTGAAAATAATGAGATTTTGATTTCATATAAAGATATATTAGTAGATTTTTTAGACTTAAAAAATGAAAGTAATATTGATAATGCAAAAGAAAAGGTAAGGAACTTTAAAGAAAAGTATGATAGTCATTTAAGTAATGAAATATTTAATACTTTAAATGAAGATATATTAAAAATTGAAGAAAAGATAAAAAATTATTATATAGACGTTAGTGAAGCGAGGGAGAGAATATCTGTAGCTATTAATGAAGATATATCTTTAGCAAAAGAGCTGATAGATAAGTTTAAGGAAAGATATACTAATGAGGATATCTCAAGTCTTGAAGAAGAATACAATAATAAGTTAAAAGAAATAGAAGAAGCTGAAGCCGAAAAAGAAGAAGAGGAAACAGTAGAAGAATCTAAACCTGAAGCTAGAAGCCCTGAAAATAATAGTAATAGAAGTACTGCTAAACTAGGAATTGAAAATACAGTAGCTTCTGAGCGTTCAAGTCAAATAATAACTGTTGTAAGTAAAGGTGGATCTTACGGAGAACTAGTATTTTGGGAAAAGGACAATAATGGGAATTGGAGTTTAGTAGATAAGGTTTCAGCTAGGTTAGGACAAAATGGAATGAAGTCAGCTAGTGAAGTTTACGAAATGGATAAGAGTACGCCAACAGGAATATATTCATTAACAGAGGCTTTTGGAATAAATGCAGATCCAGGAAGTAGTATAAGATATAGACAGCTAGATGGTACTGAATATTGGATAGATGATGTAAATTCAGAGTATTATAATACCATGCAGTTTGGAGAACCAAATGGAAGATGGAATTCAGCAGAAAAATTAATTGAGTTTCAAGGATATTATAATTATTCGTTAGTTATTGACTATAATAGATGGCCAGTAATTCCTGGCAAGAGTTCAGCTATATTCCTACATTGTGACTTAGGGACATATACATATGGATGTGTTGCAATACCACAAGAAAATTTAGTTAATATTATTAATAGGTTAGATCCTGAAAAAGATCCTTTTATAATAATGGATTTTTCTTATCAAGATATATATACTAAGTATTAATGTCTATATATAATAATTAATTTAATAAGCTTCCAAAGTTTATAAATTATGAATTAGATAAAATAAGTTGGAGTTATCATAAGAGATAACTCCAACTTATTTAATTTATAATTATTTTTGTTCCATTATCAATATTATCATATAACCATTTAGCATCTTCTACAGCTAATCGGATACAGCCATGAGATGCTGGAGTACCTAAGGTATAATCTACTATATTTTCTCCACTTTCATCAAATGGAAGAGAATGAAATAAGTAATCTCCCATAAATTGAACCCAATACTTAGCACCTTGTTGAAATTCTTCTGCAAAGAACCAATCACCTCTATTAGTAACAGAAAAAATACCTTTAGGAGTTTCCTTACCTTCTATACCAGTAGAACTATTAAATTCCTTTATAAGCTCCCAATTATTATTTGAGCCTTCATAAACATATGTTATTTGCTTAGCTAAATTTAAATAAACTAAGTAAGAAGTTTTACTGGATATAGAAAAATCATTTATGTTACTTGGAGTTATTTCTTGAAGTATTGCATTAGAAGTATATTCCGAATCATCTTCTTGATACTCTTCTCTAAATAGCTTAATTGAATTAATTTTATTTTCAACTTCAATTATTTCATCTTTAGTTAAAAGATCTTCATCATAATTAGATAGGATATTAAGTGCTTTTGTATAATATTTGTTTGCTACCAGTTCATCAACACTTTCCATTAAATAAATTTTGTAATTTGATTTAAAATCTTTTATATATCCCTTGGCTATTTCATAATCTTTAGGGGAAGACTTATCAATTAAATTAAAGTATTTCATAGCAGTTTCATAATCTTTTTCATTAAAAGCTGCTATACCTAGATTTAAATAGCTATCTTCATTATAGTTAAAGTTATCATCTGAATTAATTGCATTATCAGTAGAAGTTGAAGTAGTTGTAGAATCTGAAGTATCAATATATTTATCATTTAAAGCAGTAATTAACTTATCTAAAGATGAATTTAATACGTTATAGCTTTTAATTTCATTTAATATTTCTAAGGCATAATTAGGACTGATTTCGTTATTAGATAAAGATGAACATATTTTATTAACTATATTAGTAAAGTAAGATGTTAAATCAGTATTAAGCTTAGCTTTTTTTACAGTTAAAGCTTTATTATTTATTACAGCTTTTGCATTAGTAAAATTATGGGTATTAAAGCTAGTATAAAATTCAGATGTTAATTCTTCATATTGAGAATTTAAATAAACATTTGCAGTAAATCCTAGTAGTATTAACAAAAGGAAAATAGAGAATAATTTAAAGATAGAAAATCTATTTCTCTTTTTGGATTTATTACTATACATTTTTAGACCTCCTTAAAACATATATTATAATCATTAACAAAAGTGATAAATTTTAACCATAAAAATTAAAATTTATAAAATACACTATTGTGTGTTAAAATAATATTTAAGTAGGAAATTTTGAGGAGTTTAAGGAATTATGAATGAAAAAATTAGCTTTATAAAAAAATTAAAAATCAGTATAACTAGCATAAAGGGATATAATGACTTAATAAAAGAAAAGCTTTCAAAAGCAATTATTTATTCGTTACTATTCTCTTTAATAATTGGTGTTATACAAGGAATAATTAGCTTCGTAACTATTAGTTCTATACAAAATACTATGGAAAATGTTATTTCATCAGATGAGTTTAAGTTTACTTTACAAGATGGAATATTAAATTTTGAGAATTCCCCTATAAAAACTGAGGAAGGAAGAAATATAGTCTATATTGATACAAATATTTCTTTAGATGAAAAAGAAAGCATAAGAAGCATAGTGGTACATAAAGATTCATCTATTGCTATACTAAGGGATGGAATATCTGTGAGACTTAATGGAGAGGAAACAAATTTTAAGTTTAATGAAGTACCCTTAGTAGGACAAATAAATAAT
The DNA here is from genome assembly GCF_021443865.1 of Clostridium sp. GTDB lineage: Bacteria > Bacillota > Clostridia > Clostridiales > Clostridiaceae > Clostridium. The sequence continues at coordinate 201,720 of NZ_JABUTB010000003.1, read as the reverse complement.
GAAATGCTATTAAAATCATTAAATATTATTGGAATAGCTAAATACATAGCTTTTTTTAGCTCCATAATATTAACTTATATTATATTTATGTTAAATTCCTTAATACTTTCTGTAATAGGTCTAATATTAAATGGAATAAACAAATTAGGTTTAAAGTATGAAAATATACTTAAGATTTCTATATATGCTACAACTGCCCCAACAATACTTGGATTAATATTTCCATTAGGAACTTATGGTATATTAATTTCAGGAATGTATTTTATACTAGTAGCAAATTATTTAAGAATTAAAAGTTAAGTATAAAAATATCGAAAGATATTTGATTATCCCCCAAATATTAGACACAAATATCTAGTATTTGGGGATTTATATTTAGCATATATGGACAAAAATTAGTATATAAGTACAATAATAGTATTATATTTATATAAGATTATAAAATATACCACAATAAATGGAAAATAATACAAAAAAATCTTGTTGTAAAAATGTGTATATGATAAACTATGATTATGGGGTAAAAAATTAATATAAACCTGTTATGAAAGGAATTATTATAATGATTAATAATGAATTTATAGAAAGGGAATTATTATCAAATAAGGATAAGTTAAGTGAGTTTTTTTTGAGAAGTGGAAGGGACTTAACAAAAGATGATTTATTGAGTGTCATAACAGAGACAATTAAGAAAACAACAAGGCAAGAAGATTTTTTGTTAAATATTTCTCATGACCTACGAGGACATTTAAATGTAATATTAAGCGTTATGCAGGTAATTAATTATGGGTGTACATGTGTAACAGATAAAAAGGCCAGAGAATACTTGGAAATAATACGAAAGAATAGTCTTAAAATGCTTAGACTAGTTAATAACTTAATTGATACTACAAAGCTAGAAAATAATTATTACAGTCTAAATAAGAAAAATTTAGATATTATTTCTATGCTTGAAAGCACAGTAAATTGTATAGATAAGTATGCTAAACAAAAGGATATACAGTTAATATTTGATACAAATGAAGAAGAGTGCATAATGGCAATAGATCCAGAAGCAATTGATAGAATACTTATGAATTTACTATCTAATGCTATAAAGTTTTCTTATAGTAATACAAACGTATATATTGATATATTTGTAGTAGAAAAAGAAATTAAGATATCAGTAAGAGATGAAGGACCAGGTATTGCAAAAGAATATCAAAAAAAGATATTCAATAGATTTTATCAAATGGAAAATAATAAAGATAAGGATTCTATAGGAAGTGGAATAGGATTAGATTTAGTTCATTATCTAGTTAAAGCTATGGATGGGGAAATTATAGTGAAGAGTGAATTAGGTAAAGGCTGTGAATTTATAATTACACTACCTATAACGATTGTTAAAGAAAAAGAAAACTACTGTTTAAATGATGATAAAAGTAATAAAATTCAACTGTTAGAAATAGAGTTTTCAGATATATATTAACAATTAAATGTTTAAAGATTAAATATAGTTGCTTGATTTATTATAATAGTTATGATAATATAATTTATGTTGAAAAACTATATTATATGCGGTGGTAGCTCAGTTGGATAGAGTAGCTGGCTACGAACCAGTTGGTCGGGGGTTCGAATCCTCTCCGCCGTACCAAAAACCTTACAAATTAGTTGTAAGGTTTTTTTTATTAAAGAATATAAGAATAAATAAAAAGGCTTAAATATTTAAGCCTTTTCTTTTTTACATATAAATAGGATAAACTCACATTCTTTAGGACAAATTAAAAATATATTTTATTTTTAAGAGGAAGTTTATATGAATATAGAGATTTTAATAAATCAGGTAGACAAAAATAATGAATTTAATATACTTGCAACAAGAAGGTTTAATCCTAAAGAGGTTATATTTATATACAAAAAAGAAGATGAATCTTTTTTAAAGTCATTAAAAAATTATTATAAGACCTATCTTCCTAAGGTAATTTTTAAGGAAGTTATGGTTATTGAAGGAGATATAAAAGAATTAGAGAGGATAATATCTGAGAACAATAAGGAAACTTTAGTAAATCTCACAGGGGGAAGTAGAATAAATTCCTTAGGAATGCTAGATATATGTAAAAATAAAGCTATAAAGGCTGTATACATAGATATAAAGAATAAATATTTATATTTATTTGATAATAAGGTTGAGATAGTAAAAGAAGAATTTGAAGATATGGAATTAGATAAGATTATAAAAGCAAGTGGAGGAGAAGTAATAAATGATTCCTCTAAATTATCTAGTAAAAGGGATTTAATTTTATTAACTAAGGGAATTTATAAGAATTTAGAGCTTTGGCATAAATATAAACAAAAGTTATATGACTCTAACATTTTTATTCACTATGCTGAAGAACCACAGATTATTAAAATAAATTTAGAGTTATTAAGTAAAGAAGAAAGGGATATTTTAAAGAAAGTACTTGTATACTTAAAGGAAATAGGAGGAATAGAATACAGTAATGATAATAAGAATATAAAAGTTTTCTTTAAGAATGAGTATTTAAAGTCTTTTATATTTAAAAGTGGAACATGGTTAGAAGTAGCAACAAATAACATAATTAATGAAATTAAAGAAATAGATGAAGTAAGAAGTGGACTTATGTTTTTATGGAATGATAAAAGTAAAGTTGTTAGAAATGAGTTAGATGTAGTTGCAGTTAAGGATTCTGTTGTTATTTGTATTTCTTGTAAAGATAGTGATAAATACAATGAAAATGCTTTAAATGAATTAGATGTATATAGCAATAAAATAGGTGGTAAAAATGTATATAAGATTTTAGTAGCTACAAAGGAGCCAATTAAACCTTCTGTTAAGGATAGAGCAAGAGAAATGGGAATAAGTATTATAATTTTTGATGGAAGAGAAGAGAAATTTAAAAATCAAATAAGGGAAATCATATCCAAAGGTAAGGATTAGATTTTCAAATTTTGAAATTGTTTACTTTAAAATGTATGTATAATAAGGGTATAAAATTAAAATATATGAGTGGGGGTTAGAATTATGGAAAAGAAACCTTTAAAAATTGTTACAATAGGTGGAGGGTCAAGTTATACACCTGAATTAGTAGAAGGATTAATTAAAAGATATCATGAAATGCCAGTAAGTGATTATTGGTTAGTTGATATTGAAGACGGAAAAGAAAAACTAGAAATAGTGGGAGCATTAGCTAAGAGAATGGTTGAAAAAGCTGGAGTTCCGATGAACATTCATTTAACTTTAGATAGAAGAGAAGCTTTAAAAGATGCAGATTTCGTTACAACTCAATTAAGAGTTGGATTATTAAAAGCAAGATGTAAGGATGAAAGAATTCCTTTAAGTCATGGGTTTTTAGGACAAGAAACTAATGGAGCAGGAGGTTTATTTAAAGCATTAAGAACTGTTCCAGTAATATTAGATATAGCTAAGGATATGCAGGAGTTATGTCCAAATGCATGGTTAATAAACTTTACCAATCCAGCAGGTATAGTAACAGAAGCCTTACTAAGATATGGAGTTCATAAAAAGGTAATCGGTGTATGTAATGTTCCAATAGGATTAGAATTCTCATTTGCAGATGTACTAGGAGTAGATAAGGATAAAATAACTGTAGATTTTGCTGGATTAAATCATATGGTTTATGCAGAAAGAGTTTATAATGATGGAAAAGATGTTACAGATGAAGTTATAAGAATATTAACATCACCTGATACAAAGAGTCAAACAATGGCAAATATTAAAGACTTAGGTTGGGATGTTGCTACAATTAAAGCATTCGGAGTAATACCTTGCCCATACCATAGATATTATTATAAAGCTAAAGATATGCTTAATGATGAATTAGAAGGCTTTAAGAGTGGTAAAACTAGGGCAGAAGTAGTTATGGAAGTTGAAAAGAAACTATTTGAAATGTATAAGGATGTTAATTTACAAGACAAGCCTGAAGAATTAGCAAAACGTGGTGGAGCTCATTATTCAGATGTTGCATGTAATGTAATTAATGGAATTTACAATGATAAAAACACTATAATTGCAGTAAATACAAAGAATAATGGAACATTGAAGAATTTAGAAGATGAATCAGCTATTGAAGTAAGTTGTTATATAGGGAAAAATGGCCCAGTTCCAGTAGAAACTGTTACTGATTTACCTGTGTTTGCACAAGGGTTAGTAGCACAAGTTAAATCCTTTGAAAGATTAGCGGCAGAAGCAGCTTATACAGGAAATTATAATACTGCACTTTTAGCAATGGTAACAAATCCATTAGTTGCTGATGATGTAAGAGGAAGAAAATTATTAAATGAAATGTTAGTTGCTCATAAGGACTATTTACCACAATTTAAGGATGTAATAGAGAAAATTGAAATGGTAGAAAGAGCAGAATTTTAATAGAATAATTATCAATTAAAGAGCTTAATTTTTAAAGTTAAGCTCTTTTTATTTTTCAATATTTATCCAATAAGTGATATAATTATCTTATAAGAATCACTAGATTTTATAAGATTAATATGGAAAAGAGGGTGTAAAATGGGTAAAGTATTAGTTTTTATTTTTGATGGAATGACAGATTATGAAACAACTTTAATTAGTCATTTATTATGTGCAGATGCTGGAAAAGAAGTTATTCCAATTGCATATGATTATAGTTTAATTAAAGGAAGATCAGGATTTATATATAAGCCTGAAAAAGTAATTAGTGATATTTTAACTGAGGAGGTTGAAGGCTTAATAATTTCTGGTGGATGGTTTAAAGAAATAAGAGAAGAGTTTGTAGATTTGATTAATGAACTAAACTCTCAAGGAAAGCTTATAGGGGGAATATGTGGGGCAGGAACATTAGCTCTAGCAAAGTCAGGTATATTAAATGATGTGAAATATACAACTCCTATAGTTGAATGGAATGAGGAATATGTATATAGATATGGAGAAGAAGATCCTTTTCCAAGAGAGAATTTTGTAGTAGATAGGGTTGTAAGAGATGGTAACATTATAACTGCACAAGGAGCTGCATTTATAGATTTTGCTATTGAAATATGTGATTGGTTTAATTTGTTTGAAAATGAAGAGGATAAAAAGAACTTCATTAATATTATTAAAGGATTATAAAATCAGTGTGGTTTCAAAAATAAATTATAATTAGAAATTTAGAATGTAAAATGAAGAATTATTAAAGTTATTTTAATATGCTACTAACAATATATTATTTTTATAAACTCTAGATAGGCTCTATTTCTTCGTTTTACATTCTCCATTATAGATTTTACATTTTACTAAGTTTTATTTAGCTCTTATACATACTTCCATATCTAGTATATATGTATTCAATAAGATAACTTAAATCATATCTATGACTTTGTATATATTCATATGAATCATTTCTAGGAGGAAGATAAATTATATAATCACTTCTTTTTTCATAATGAGGGTTTTCTTTTTCAGTAATAACTACTACTTTAGCAGGACTACTTTCTATTTGTTTCCATAAACGCTCATGATAGATAGTGAATCTTGATGAAGGAGAAATCAAGATTGCCAAAGAATTTTCATCTAATTCATTAGCCAGTCTTTCTTGTTCTTGTACATCATTTGCATTGTAAATTATCTTTGAAAGATTAACTAGTTTTCTTTGCAGATCTTGAGCCATTAATTGTGAAAATTGAGTGCCAAATATACAAACATTACTGCTACTATAAATTAATTCTATAACTCTATCTACTATTTTTAAGTCAACAAAGGATTTAAAAGTTTCAATTTCGTTTATTATTTCAAGAGACATATTATTTAACATAGACTCTCTGGATATTTCATAGTTTATAGATTTAGGCTTCATAAGACCTTCATTATAACTATCTATATTTATTCTTATATTTTCCTTAAACTCAATAAAAGTAGAATAGCCAAGCTTGTGGCAAAATCTAGTTATTGCAGCAGGAGAAGTGTAACATAGCTCAGATAGCTTATTAATAGACATATTAGGAATAATACGAATATTTCTAAGCAAAGTTAGAGCTATATTATAATTTATATCATTTTCTTTACTACTATTTAAAAATAATAGAAGTCTGTATATTAAATCCCCCATAAATTTAACTCCTTAAGTAATTAATTTATTTCTTTTTACCTATTGATTCACCCATTAAAACCATAGTTTCATAACCTAAGTTTGATTGATTTATTATATCTTCATCAATTTTAACTGAATCCTTTTTTAATAAGAGTATAGTAGTAGAACCACCAAATTTAAAATATCCTTTTTCATCACCCTTACTAACCCTTTTATCAGGAGTATAGCTTTGAATTATTGTACCAACGCAAGCAGCACCAACTTCAATATGAAGGATATCGCCAAAATTATCAGACTTAAATACGCTCCATTCTCTTTTGTTCTGGCAATAAAGCTTTGGTATTCTTTCAAGAGCAACAGGGTTTACAGAATAATAATTACCTTTTATAAAGTGATTTTCTAAAGGAATACCACTATCTACAAAGTGGAATCTATGATAATCAGTTGGGCAAAGTCTTAAAACTAGACAAGTGCCACCTTCATAATCTTTAGCCAAAACATTATCTTCAATTAGTTCAGATAGGCTGTAATGTATGCCTTTAACTTGTATTAACTTATCTATGGATATATTTTCATAAGCAAGTAATCTACCATCCCCAGGGGATGTAAGTATATTATTATCTTTATCAATAGGTCTCGCTTCTTCTTTTAAAGATCTTACAAAGAAGTCATTAAAATTATTAAAATCATCTATTGTATTAGAGCTAATATTCATATCTATATTAAAATCTTTTATAAAGCTTGATATTTTTTTCTTACTTAAAGAAGAATCACAATAAGCACCATATAATTTAGAAAAGAACTTTTTCTTTATAAGTAGTTCAGTAAGATTTTTTCCTATAGGAGACTCATAAGACCACTTAATATAATTTTCACCAGCTACTTTTTCAGTTTCATATGTTTGTGTTTTTCTGTTATATACTTGTATCATAAGGTACCTCATATTAATATATTTTTGGGAATTTATAAATAAATTATCTTTATAATAAATTCCTTCCTTCAGTATGGATAAAATAGATATTATATACTGACAACATACAGTTTACCACAAAGTAAACAATATAATATCTATATACTTTTTATAGTATTATATTACCATAAAACACAAGTAAAAAACCTATAGACTATAATTTTACTTTACATATTTTCTATTATCACAGATAATAATTTGGTAGGAATTTCTGGGGAGGGATAAAAATGACAGGAAACATTATTGAAATTATTACACCAAGCGTAATACATATATTAGAGCTAATGGGGATAATAATAATTATTATAGGATCAGTAAAAGCTTTTTATACATTTATAGTGAATATAATTACAAAAGAGGACATTCCTATTAAAGTAGAATTAGCTAAGTCATTAACTCTTGCTCTTGAATTTAAGCTTGGAGCAGAGATATTAAAAACTGTTATAGTAAGATCATTAGACGAAATGTATATTCTTGCTGCAATAATAATATTAAGAGCAATATTAGCATTTGTTATACACTGGGAAATGAAATCAGATAGCGAAAGTAAAAATTAAAAAATAAAATCTTTTTCCTTATTAATTTAATTAAAAGATAGTAATTATTAAAGAAAGAGAGTATAATAAAAATCGTTAATAATATAACAATGGATGAATAAGGTTCATTACACAAAAGTATAGGGGGAAGTTTCGGTGAAAAATGTTACTATTAATGGAAATAAGGTTCTAGTGAGTAATGACGATAATTTGATTAAAATAGCAAGGGAAAATGGAGTTGATATTCCTTCTTTATGTTTTCTTGAGGATTGTGGTAATGTTGGCCAATGTGGAGTATGTCTGGTTGAGATAGAGGGACAAGATGATTTAGAAAAAGCCTGTTGTCTAATTCCAGAAGATGGTATGGTTATAAATACTAATACTGAAAGAGTTCAAGAAGCTATAAAAGAAAGAGTTTCAAGCTTATTAGATAAGCATGAATTTAAATGTGGACCTTGTAAAAGAAGAGAAAATTGTGAGTTTTTAAAGCTAGTTATTAAGACTAGATCTAAAGCAAGTAAACCCTTTGTTGTTGCAGATAAATCAGAGTATGTAGATGATAGAAGTAAATCAATTGTTATAGATAGAACTAAGTGCGTTACTTGTGGAAGATGCGTAGCAGCTTGTAAAACTAAGACTGGAACAGAATCTATAAAATTTATTGAAGTTAATGGTAAAAATATAATCGGACCCGATGATTTAAAATGTTTTGATGATACTAATTGCTTATTATGTGGTCAATGCGTAGCGGCATGTCCAGTAGATGCATTATCAGAAAAATCACATATGGATAGAGTAAAAGATGCCTTAGAAAATGAAGAGAAACATGTTATTGTTGCTATGGCCCCTTCTGTAAGAACAGCCATGGGAGAACTTTTCAAAATGGGCTATGGAGTAGATGTAACTGGGAAAATATATACAGCATTAAGACAATTAGGTTTTGATAAAATATTTGATATAAATTTTGGTGCAGATATGACTATAATGGAGGAAGCAACTGAATTAATTGAAAGAATTAAGGTGGGAGGACCATTCCCTATGTTTACTTCTTGTTGCCCAGCTTGGGTAAGACAAGTAGAAAACTATTATCCAAATCTTTTAGAGAATTTATCAAGTGCTAAATCTCCACAACAAATATTTGGAACAGCTAGTAAGACGTATTATCCAACTATTTCAGACATAGACCCTAAAAGTGTCTTTACAGTAACTATAATGCCATGTACTGCTAAAAAATATGAAGCTGATAGACCTGAAATGGAGAATAATGGATTAAGAAATATAGATGCAGTAATAACTACAAGAGAATTAGCTAAAATGATTAAAGATGCAAAAATAGATTTTGCTAAACTTGAAGATAGCGAAGCAGATCCAGCTATGGGAGAGTATACAGGTGCAGGTGCTATATTTGGAGCAACTGGTGGAGTTATGGAGGCTGCATTAAGAACAGCAAAAGACTTTGTTGAAGGTAAGGATTTAGAAAATATAGAATATAAAGAAGTAAGAGGGCTTGCAGGCATTAAAGAAGCAACTATAGAGATTGGTGGCGATAACTATAATGTAGCAGTAATAAATGGCTCTTCAAGCTTATTTGATTTTATAAATAGTGGGAAATTAGAAGAAAAAAATTATCACTTTATTGAAGTTATGGCTTGTCCTGGAGGATGTGTAAATGGTGGTGGTCAACCTCATGTTAATGCATCTAATAGATTAACTATGGACATTAGAAGCGTAAGAGCATCAGTATTATATAATCAAGATAAGAACTTAAAGAAGAGAAAATCTCATGAAAATGTAGCTTTAAATAATATGTATGATAACTATATGGGTAAACCAGGGCATGGAAGAGCTCATGAATTACTTCATATGAGTTATAAGAAATAGAGTATAAGTTTAAAAAGGATATATGCAAATTTGTATATATCCTTTTTATTATAAGCAATATTATTTATTATTCTTTTTATAAACAATTAATGTTGTAATTAATGTAAGAGCCATTAAAGACATACTAAATGTCGATGAGTACATAACTACCTTAAATGTTTTTTTATAAACTTGCAT
>NZ_JABUTB010000003.1:138314-192040 GCF_021443865.1 Clostridium sp. | reverse complement strand
TATATGAAATTGTAAGAGAAATAATAAAGGTTAAAATTATTTTTCTGTTAAATATCATAGCAATCTCCTTAAATTAATTTTAGAATTAAATTTAGATAATTAGTTTCTTAATAATATCTATTATAATTATATTATAAAAATATAATGTGCATACTAAATATAAATAATATATAGTAATTTTACATATTGAAAAAATTAGAATAATAAATATGATATAATTTTCTAGAAGTATTTTCGGGGGAGTGGAAATGGATGAAATATTTAGCTTGTGACTTAGATGGAACTTTATTAAGGGAGGATCAAACTATAAGTAGAGAAAACTTAGAAGCTATAATAGGTTTTAAGGGAGAAGGAAATAAATTTGTAATTTCAACAGGAAGAGATGTAGAATCAATTTACAATTTATTTAAGGATTATCCCGAAATAGAGTATGACTATATAGTAGCTTGTAACGGAGCAATAGTATTAGATAAGAACAAAGAAGTTATTTTCAATAATTACATAAAACACGATTTAGCAGAAAAAATTATTAAGTCCTTTATAGATAGAGATGATATTTGTATTCATTTTGAAGCTGATGGACAACATTATTTAGTTAAATCTAAGGGATTAGAATATGAAAACAGTTTATCAGAAGACATTAAAGATATGCTAGTACGTTTTGAAAATAGAATTTCAATAGAAGATATATTTGCTAAAGAAAGAAAATATACATTTATAAGTGCTTTTTCCATTAATAAGGATATGGTAGTAGCAGAGGAAATAAAGAACTTATTAATTGAAAAACATGGACAAGAACTAGAGGCTTTTAGAAATCAATATTTTGTAGATATAGCGCCAAAGAATTGCTCAAAGGGAAATGGGCTAAGAAGTATACTTAAATTAGATAATATTAAAGAGGAAAATCTTTATGCTATAGGGGATTCCTTTAATGATGTATCTATGTTTGAACTAACAAAAAATAGTTTTACATTCCATCATGTTGAGGAAGAATTAAAAGGTATTGCACAAAGGTGTGTCTCAACTGTTGGAGAATGTATAGATACTATTATGAATTAATTCTTAGAGTATAGCTATTTACAATATTAGTATAATATTATAAAATTATATGAAATAAATAGTTAGAATAATAATATCGCCGGATATATTATTTAGATAACAAGCATTAGAAGTTTATGCCGTTAGGCCTTAGGGTATAAACAATCTAATGCTTTTTTTATTAAGGAGGATATAAAATGAAAGAATTAAAAGATAATATTTTAAGAGATTTTACAAAGTATGTATCTTTAAATGTAATAAGTATGATAGGACTATCCTTTTATATACTTGCTGATACATTTTTTATAGCAAATGGAGTAGGAAGCATTGGATTAACGGCATTAAATTTAGTTTTACCGTTATGGAGTTTAATTAGTGGATTAGGACTTATGATTGGTATAGGAGCTGGAATTAGTTATTCAATAAAAAGAGGAAGAAATAATGAAAGCGGAGCAAATAAAACATTTACTCATGCAGTAATAATGGGATTAGCTGTTGGAGCTATAATTACTATAATAGGTATAATATTTTCTAATGAAATTGTAGTAATTTTAGGAGCTGATGAGGTGGTAGCACCTTTAGCAAGTGAATATCTAAAAACATTATTATCATTTTCTTCTGTTTTCATAGTAAATTATATAATTACAGCCTTTGTTAGAAATGATAATGAGCCAAATTTAGCTATGATTGCAATGCTTTTAGGAAGCTTAAGTAATATAGTTTTAGACTATATATTTATATTTCCTTTTAAGCTTGGAATGTTTGGAGCAGCTCTTGCAACAGGAGCTACACCAATATTAAGCTTAGTAATATTATCACTTCATTTTATTAGAAAGAAAAATAACTTTAAGCTAGTTAAGTGTAAATTTAGGCTTCCTTATATAAGGAATATAATATCTTTAGGAATACCATCATTTATTACAGAATTTTCATCAGGAATAATAATTTTATTATTTAACTTTACTATATTAAAAATATCTAATAATACTGGAGTTGCTGCTTATGGGGTAATTGCTAACTTAGCACTTATAGTAGTTTCAATATTTACAGGGATAGCTCAAGGAATTCAACCTATAATTAGTAAGAGCTATGGAGAAGATAAAGTTAAAAATATAAAAAGTATTTTTAAGTATGGAGTAATTACATCTACTATTTTAGGGCTTGGATGCTATTTAATTGGAATAGGATTTTCAGAGAAAATAGTGAATTTATTTAATAGTGAAGGAGATGAATTATTACTTTCAATGGCTGTTGTTGGAATTAATATTTATTTTAGTGCCTTTATTATAATGGGTATAAATATAGTAATTACATCGTTTTTTGCCTCAATTAATGAAGGAAGGCAATCATTTTTTATATCGGTACTAAGAGGATTGATTATAATTATTCCACTTATATTATTTTTACCTAAGTTTTTTGGAATGACGGGAGTTTGGATTACAATTCCATTAACTGAAGTTGTGACTTTAGTAATTAGTTTTAAGTTATATTTCAAATATAAAAATAAACATTTAATAGAAAATAATTAAAAAAATTAGATTTAAAAAGAAGGAGATATTTGAATATGAATTTGGAGGAGAAAAATATATAGAGTATAGAATTATAGCAGATTTATAAAAATAGCTATATCTAATAAATTATATTAGATATAGCTACATTATTCTTTTAAAAGTATTCTTATATTAGCTTACTTAGTTTTACCTGAGAATTCTAAGTATTCATCATATGTCATAGTTCTATCAACTATTGAACCATCTTCTTTAATATCAATTATTCTATTTGCTATAGTTTGAATAAATTGATGGTCATGAGAAGCGAATAAAACTACGCTCTTATAATCTTTTAAGCCGTTATTAACAGCAGTTATAGATTCAAGATCTAAGTGGTTAGTAGGTTGATCTAAAATTAATACATTAGCATTTGTAAGCATCATTCTAGATAACATACATCTAACCTTTTCTCCTCCTGATAATACGCTAGCTTTCTTTAATGCTTCTTCTCCTGAGAATAACATTCTTCCTAGGAATCCTCTTAAGTAAGATTCAGATTGTTCTTCAACAGTTTTTCCAGCATATTGTCTTAGCCAATCAACTAAGCTTAAATCAGAGCCTTCAAAGAATTCAGTATTATCTTTAGGGAAGTAAGAACTAGTTATAGTTATACCCCATTTAAATTCTCCACTATCTGGTTCCATTTCGCCAGTTATTATTTTAAATAAAGTTGTTATAGCAATTTCATTGTCTCCAACGAAAGCAATTTTATCATCTTTATTAATTCTAAAACTAACATTATCTAAGACCTTAACTCCATCAATAGTCTTAGTTAATCCTTCAACAGTTAAAATTTCATTACCAACTTCTCTTTCAGGCTTAAATCCAACGAAAGGATATCTTCTGCTTGATGGTTGGATATCATCTAAAGTAATCTTATCTAATAACTTCTTACGAGAAGTTGCTTGCTTAGATTTAGAAGCATTCGCACTAAATCTTGCGATAAAGTCTTGTAATTCCTTAATTTTTTCTTCTTTCTTCTTGTTTTGATCCTTTGACATCTGAAGAGCTAATTGGCTTGATTCATACCAGAAGTCATAGTTACCAACGTATAATTTGATTTTTCCAAAGTCAACGTCAGCCATTACAGTACATACTGTATTTAAGAAGTGTCTATCATGGGATACTACTATTACAGTTCCTTCAAATCTTAAAAGGAAATCTTCTAACCAGTTAATTGATTGTATATCTAAGTGGTTAGTAGGCTCATCTAGAATTAATATTCCAGGATTTCCGAATAAAGCTTGGGCTAAAAGAACTTTAACTTTTTCAGAACCAGTTAATTCACTCATTTTCTTATAGTGCATATCAGTTCCGATTCCTAAACCTTGAAGTAATGAAGATGCATCTGATTCAGCTTCCCATCCATTCATGTCAGCAAATTCACCTTCTAATTCAGAAGCTCTTATACCATCTTCATCAGAAAAGTCTGGCTTTGCATATAAAGCATCCTTTTCTTCCATTATTTCATATAATCTTTTATTACCCATAATTACTGTTTGTAAAACTTCAAACTCATCATAAGCGAAGTGATCTTGTTTTAAAACAGACATTCTTGTATTAGGAGCTATACTTACATCACCTGTATTTGGTTCTATTTCTCCAGATAATATTTTTAAGAAAGTACTCTTACCAGCACCATTAGCACCTATAACACCATAACAATTACCAGGATTAAACTTTATATTTACGTCTTCGAATAGCTTACGGCCACCAAATCTTAAACTTACGTTTGATACAGTTATCACTAAAAACCGACCTCATTTCTAAAATTATTCATTTCGTTATTATATCATAAAGTAAACATAATTTCATTGAAAGACAAAATAATATTTAGAAAATTTAATGGAAATTAAGTAAATAATTTATTTGATATATATTGACAAATATAACCAGAAGATATATAGTTAATTACATAAGTAATGAACCAAATAACAAAAGATACATATATTATATTATAAAGTTTAAAGGAGGTAGCTATGAATTTAGATTTTTCTAGTGAAATACCTATTTACATTCAAATAGCTCAATTAATAGAGGATGGCATATTAAATGGAGTTTATAAAGAAGATGAAGTGATACCATCAACAACGGAAATATCAGTAAAATTTAAAATTAATCCAGCAACAGTAGCAAAGGGATTTAATTTGTTAGTAGATGAGGGAATTATTTATAAAAGGAGAGGTGTTGGAATGTTTGTTTCAAGTGGAAGCAAGAAAGTATTAATACAGAAGAGAAAAGATAGTTTTTATTCTAATTATATAGTTTCGTTAGTTGAAGAAGCGAAGAAACTTAATATATCTACAGAAGATATCATAGATATGATTAGGAAGGGGGAATAGATAATGTCATTAATAAAAATATCTAATTTAACAAAGGAATACGGAAAGCATAGAGTTTTAGATAAGGTTTCATTAACTATAGAAGAAAATAAGATATACGGATTATTAGGAAGAAATGGAGCAGGAAAAACAACACTTTTAAATCTTATAACTAATAGAATTTTCCCAAGTGAAGGGACTATAGAAATAGACGGAGAGAATGTAATTGAAAATAGTAATGCATTAGGAAAATCTTATTTTATGACAGAGCAAGATTTATATCCTGAAGGAATGAAGATTAAAGATATATTTAAGTGGACAAAAGAATTTTATGAAGGTTTTGATATGGATTATGCCTTAAATTTAAGTGAAAAGTTTGGACTTAATATTAATAAGAAGTTTAAAGAATTGTCTACTGGATATTCATCAATTTGCAAAATAATCACAACTTTATCATCTGGAGCTGAAATATTACTTTTTGATGAGCCAGTTTTGGGGTTAGATGCCAATCATAGAGATATGTTCTATAAGGAACTAGTTTCTAATTATATTGATGAACCTAAAACTATAGTTTTATCAACTCATATTATAGAAGAAGTTTCTGATATTTTGGAAAAAGTAATAATAATTAAAGATGGAAAGGTACTGGGAGATAAAGAAGTAGAAAGCTTATTAGCAGAAGCTTATTTAGTATCAGGGCCAGCAGAAAAGGTTGATGAATATATAGAAGGTAAGAAGTGCATTAATACAGAATCTATATCAGGATTTAAGTCAGCAACAATTATAGGAAAATTAAATAATGAAAGTAAAATGCAAATAAGGGAATTAGGACTAGAAACATCAAAGGTAGAATTACAAAAACTATTTATCCATTTAACTGGAGAGGAGGAAGTTAAATAATGAAATTAAAATCTATAGTAAAATATAATATCAATAATTTAAAAAATTCAATTGGAATTTATTATTTAACCTTTATCACTATATGTTTAGCTTCAGTATTACTTTCAGGAGATGGTAATGTAAAATCTTCAGGAATAGAATTAGCATCAGTAATATTTTTATTTGTTGCAGGGCTAAATTTATTTAAAGAAAGCTTCTATTTTATGAAAAGTAATAATGTATCTAGAAAAGATTTTATATATGGAACAGCAATATCTATGATTCCAGTTGCTTTATTTATTGCAATTATAGATATAATAATTAATCGTATTTATAATATATTTATAAAATGCCCAACTCTTTATGATATGGGTTATGCTATTGGGAGAGGTCATTGGGATAACTCTGTTAATTGGGTGCAAAGTAATAGTATAATAACTTTATTTAATAGTATTCTTTTTCAAGCTTCATTATGTTTATTTGCAATTTCTTTAGGTTTCTTAATAACTATAATTTATTATAGATGTAATAAAGTTATGAAGGTAATAATATCTATTATCCCTGTTATATTATTTAATGGAGTGGGGATATTAGGGGCTGCATTATTTCCAAATTTAACTATGAATATATATAAGTTTGTACAATTTATATTTGGGATAAACCCTGTAAATGTATATGCTGCTATATTAACATTTACAGTAGTGTTTATGATATTTATAGGAATAGCAAGGCTTTTAACTAGAAAAGCAGTAATTAAACAAGGTTAGTATTAAATGTAAAATTTAAAATGAAGAATTAAGGAATAAACTCCTAATGGAGTTTATAAAAAAAGCTATTTAAGTAATCATAAACAAATTACTTAAATAGCTTTTTTATTAAAGAATTTTTTATATTCTCTTTAATTACTATATTAAATATATAAATACACTAATAAAGTGGCATAGGCTTCCTAGAATAATAAATATATGAAATATCTCGTGAAAACCAAATTTACCTAATTGTAGTTTTTTTGGTTTAAGAGCATAAATAACTCCACCTACTGTATAAAGTACTCCACCAAAAATTAATAAGAATAAACTAATAGGATTTAATACTTGAGATAAAGGTTTTATCATAAATATTGCAGCCCAGCCTAAACCTATATAAAGAGAGGTTTGAAGCCATCTTGGGCAGTTAAACCAAAGCATTCTAAATAAGATACCGAATATTGCAATAGAAGTTATAACTGTAAAGAAAACAGTCCCTCTTGAGCCTCCAAGTGCAATTAAGCTAAAGGGTGCATAAGAACCAGCTATAAGTATAAAAATCATAGAGTGATCTAATTTTCTTAATGTAAAAATAATTTTATCACTAGTTATAACACCATGATAAGTTGCAGATACACTATATAACAAAATTAAACTGATGCCAAAGATTACAACTGAAGCAATTGTGACAGTAGATGAATTGTTAACAATACCTTTTACTAGCATTGCAATTAAAGCAAAAACCGAAAGAATTGCACCAATTAAGTGGGTTAAACTATTAATAGGTTCTCTTAAATACTTTTCCAAAATCAACACCTCTTTCATATAGTTTTAAAAACTACATATTGTTATTTATATATTAATAAAGTGTATTTAAAAAGTCAAAGTTGAAAATATCTTAATATTATTAGAAAAGTGATTAAATTTATTAATTTTCTTGAATTATCTGTTAATTCCTAGTATATTTAAATATAGACACATTAATAAGTAGTTTACAAAACTACATGGAGGAAATTATGGATAAAAACGAATTAATAGAGAAATTTAAAGAATTAAATTTACAAAATCAATTAACTTTAGAAGAAATACCAGAGTTAGATTTATATATGGATCAAGTTACTCAGTTATTTGATAGTAAGTTTAATGAAAGCAAAAGAACTGAAGATGATAAGGCATTAACAAAGACTATGGTAAATAATTATGCTAAAGGTAAATTATTAATGTCTATAAAAAATAAAAAGTATAGTAAGGAGCATTTAATATTAATGAGCCTTATATATAATTTAAAAGGTGGATTATCTATCGGTGATATAAAGAGTTCATTAAATAAAATAGTTAAAACCTTCGAAGATGGAGAAAAGTATCCAATAAGAGAATTATATAGTTTATATTTAAAACAATATAATGAGGATTTAAAAGATGTAGAAAAAACTATAGAAGAAAAAAATAATAATATTGAAAGTAATGTAACAAGTGAAAATATAGAAGAGGATGAAGAATTCCAAAAGAACTTTTTACTACTTAGCTCTTTTATTAATATGAGCAATATGTATAGAAGAATGGGAGAAAAGTTAATAGACGAATATTTTAATAAGCTATAGGAGGTATTAATATGAAGAATTCTATAACTTTAAAAAATGAACTTCAAAGGATAGATGGAAGAGGATATAAGGCATATAAAGATTTACAAGGGCAATATGATTTTAATAATTATATTTTAAGTATAGATCATGTTCAAGGAGATCCTTTTGCTTCACCTTCAAGAATAAGAATTATTATTAATAAGAATAAAGCAAGATTTCCAGAAGAATTAATAGATGAAAATTATAAAAGAATTGCAGTTTCTGATTTTTTAACTAGATTATTTTATTTTAATATAAATAAGTTTAGTGAAAAGATATTTGTCTCTGGTAAAAGTGGATTAATTTCTATAAGTAGATGTCCACAACAAATATTAGAGAGAACATCAGTCATAATAAATAAAGATAATATAGAAGCTAGATTTTATGCTGGATTTCCTGCAAAGGGAAGAACAGTTTTGTCTAGGGAATTAAAAAAGATTTTATATAATGTTATACCAAGCATAGTGGAAAATACATTAATATATGAAAATATTAATAAAAATAAATTGATAAATAGAATTAAATTAGCTGAAGATCAAAAGTATATTAGAAGTGAAATTAAGAAAAGAGATTTAATTGCTTTTATAGCTAATGACTCAATACTTCCTAGAGAAAGTGGAGTTTCACAAAGACCATTAAAGAATGCATTACCTTTTAAGTCTCCAGAATCCTTAGAGGTAGAATTAAATTTACCTAATAAAGGCTTAATTAAAGGAATGGGAATTAAAAAAGGAATAACTTTAATAATTGGGGGAGGCTATCATGGAAAGTCTACTCTTTTAAATGCTTTAGAACTAGGCGTATATAATCATATTGAAGGCGATGGTAGAGAATTTGTAATTACTGATAATACTGCAGTTAAAGTAAGAGCAGAAGATGGAAGAAGTATTAAAAATACAGATATATCATTATTTATAGATAACCTTCCAAATGGTAAAGATACAATTAAGTTTACTACAGAAAATGCTAGTGGTAGCACATCACAAGCAGCTAATATAATAGAAGCTATTGAAGCTAAGGCAAAGGTTTTACTTATTGATGAAGATACATCAGCCACTAATTTTATGATTAGAGATGACTTAATGCAAAAATTAGTTTCTAAGGAAAAGGAGCCAATAACACCATTTATTGAAATAGTTAAGCCTTTATATAATCAAAAGGACATTTCAACTATATTAGTTATAGGTAGCTCTGGAGATTATTTTGATGTAGCAGATACTGTTATACAAATGGATAATTACGAAACAAAGGATGTTACAAAAGAAGCAAGGTCTCTTATGAGAGGTGAAATAAATAAGAGAATTAAGGAAAGAGATATATCTATAAATATAAACCTTAATAGAAGGCTTCAAAAGGGAACTATTGAAAGTACTTATAAAGGTGTAAAAATTAAAACTATGGGATTAAGTAGTATAAGTGTTAATAATGAGAATATTGATTTAAGAGCTGTAGAGCAAATAGTAGATAACGAGCAATTAAATGCTATTGGAGCTATTATGAAATGGATAGAAGATAATTTAATGAATAAAAATTTATCCCTAGAAGAAGCAGTAAATGAAGCTTATAATGAAATAAAAAGAAATGGAATAATTTCTTTAGATAAAGTTAAGGGTGGTTCAGGGAGTTTAGCATTACCTAGAAAGCAAGAAATTATGGCAGCCTATAGTAGATTTAGAAAATTAAAAATAACATAATTACTTTTTTACAATTATTTGATATAATGTAATTAAAAGTAACGTAACAATGTTTATTTAATATAAGCATTGTTTTGTTTTTTTATAAAAGTAGTTTAGGGGTAAGAAGATGGACACAGTAAGCAAAATTAATAAGGCATTAGATTTATTAAAAACAAAGTATTTAATGAAGTTTAAGCAAAAAGTATACTTAGGAAATAATTATAAGATTAATTACTTATTAGAAAGAAATAAAAATTCTAAAGAATTAATAATAGTATTTTCATCCTGCACTAAAGTAGGACAGAAGGCTAGATATAATTATATAAGAACTATTGAAGAATTTAAATGTAATAAATTATTTATATTAGATAACTTCGGCTTTGATGGAAGGGGAGCTTATTACCTAGGAAAAGATAATGACTTCATGATTGAAGAAGATGTAAAGAATTTAATAAAGAAGATATCAGATGAAATAAAACCAGAGAAAGAAATTTATATTGGATCAAGTAAGGGTGGCTACTCTGCCTTATACTTTGGAATGGAAAGAGAGAATTCTTATATAATAACAGGAGCTCCACAATATAATCTTGGTAATTATTTGAATCTTCCTAACCACAAAAATATACTTCAATATATTATGGGAGATTGCAGTGAAGAATCTATAGATAAACTTAATAACTTAATGAAGAATAAGTTGAATTTAAATAAAAGTAATAATAATAATATATATATTCATTACTCTACAGAGGAAGAAACCTATAATTCTGATATAAATCCTTTATTAAATGAATTAAGTAAAACTAATATAAATGCATATTATGATAAAAGATATTATAAGAGCCATGCTGAGTTGACATTATTTTTTCCAGAGTATATTAAACATTCTATAAGGAAAATAATAAATGCTTAATATATTAAAACTGTGAAATTATTGAATGAAAACAAGTGTATTGGTATAATTAGCTTTAGATTTGAAATAGATTGGGTATATATTTAGGAGGAATAGATATGTTAGAGGTAAAGCCTTTAGATGATGTAATGAGTCATTTTCAATTAATATTTATTGCATATATAGTATTATTTATTATAGTATGTATAAATTTTTATAAAGCAATAAGAGTTAGAAAAAACTTAATTAATAATAATGCAATTAGAAAATTAATAAATACTTATGACTTAATAATAGATGTTTTATGTGGAGTTGCCATGTATACAGGAATTTTATTTCAAGGTGTACTAGCTGATAATAATGCATTAAATTGGACCTTTTGGAATGACATATTAATAGGAATTTCAATTTTAAGCTTAATTATATTTATATTGAACATAGTAGTTGTTGTAAAAAAGAAAAAGGATTATTAATTATAAAGCAGATAAAATTGTCTAAGGCAAGTTTATCTGCTTTTTTTAATTTATTAGTTTAATAACAATGACTTCATTTCTTCTACACCTTTGCTCTGGCTAGAAACTATATTTTCAGCTAATTTTTTAAGTTCTGGATCTTGTGTGTATTTTAAGATGTTATTTGCCATTCCAATAGCACCTTCATGATGATATATCATTTCTTGAAGAAAGTTAACATCAGCATTATCTGTTATTATAGCATTTTCCATTTTCTTAAACATAGTATTTTTAACTTTATCATATTCATTTATATATTCTTTAGAATCAGCCTTACTTGAAGGCTTTTCTTTCTCAAACTTAGCTTTTAATTCTTGCATAATTGGAATTTCAGCGCTTTGAGAAGTAATAATATTTTCAGCAATCTTCTTAACTTCGGGGTTAGAACCATGTTTAACTATTGCTTTTGCCATATTTATACCACCTTCATGGTGAGGTATCATTTCTAAGACAAAGTCTAAGTTAACATTTCCTGTATTAGGTGCAGCATTCATTTCCTTTTTCATAGTTTTAAAGATAATATTATATTCATGATTATATCCTTGTTTTGAATCATTAGGTTTTGAAATACTAACATTAGTAGCAATAGCTTGATGATGAAAAATTATATTAGTATTTGTAAATGGTGCTATTATTAGTAGCGATAAAAGTATTTCTTTCATAAGTATCCTCCTAAAGTTTAATTCTGAATTAGTATTTCAAAAATAAAAGCAATATATACTTGAATGGATGCCAATAGATGAAGGATGACTATAAATTAATAAATATAAAATAAATTATATTTATTATTTAGAAATGTCCAAATATTAACATTGGATTTCGTATATAGTATAAAATAATTAAAGGAGCATTTGATATGAATGATAGACAAATGTTTAAAGAATTAAATGGAATTAATTATGATGATGAAGAAATTAAAGAGTATATTGATATTGCCAATATTGAAGAGAAGAAATTAAATAGTATAACAAAGGATGTAAAAACAAAGTTAGCAAAAAGCAAATTTAGAGAAGCTTGCATTTATGTTAAGGAAAGAATATTAGAAGAGGATGAAGTAATAGAAAAGATAATTAAGACTACTGATCCAGATATGCTTGCAGTTGCAACAACAGTAAATATGGCGGTTAATGCACCCTTTATTACTGGAGATGGATATTCTTTTAATGTACTAATGTTTTGTACAAATAAAAGAATTATTGAAGTTAGCGCAAATTATTATAATAGAATGCAAGGGATAAAAATATATAATAATGAAGAAATAAAGGAAATAAATGCAGGAGCAGATGTTAAGAAAAAATATAGATTTCATTTTCAATTATACTATAAGAAGAGTAAGGCATTGGCAATAGGAATAACATTATTGGCACTTATAGCAGCAAATGCACTATCAAAAATACTTTCATTTGTTTCATATATGTTATCAAATAGGTCAGAGTCAGTTGAAAAAGTAGTTTATTATATTTTAATAATTCCTATTGCGTATTTCTTTCTTACAAGAAGAAAACTTCAATCAGAGATTCTTATTGAGTTTACTAATGGTGACTTTAAGGACTTATTAATAAGAAATACAGATTGTGATGAAATACAAGAATATTTATCTAATAAATATAACTAATTTTCTATAGGGGGAAAGTGGTATGGAAGACAATGAGATAGTTTCGGGGTTAATAAATGGAGAGCAGTATGCATTAGATGATTTATCAAGAGCCTATGGAAAATTAATTTATGGAGTAATAAATAAAATACTTTATAATTTTTCAGAAGCAAATGATGTAGATGATTGTTTTAATGAAGTATTAATAGGTATTTGGAGAAATATAGATTGTTATGATAGTACAAAGGGAAATTTAAGGAACTTTTTAATTTCAGTAGCTAAGTATAAGGCAATTGATTATAAAAGAAAGATAAATAAAAGGGGAATAACTTTAGAACTTAATGAGGAGATTATATATACTGAATTTAATGAAAGTATAGAAGTGGATAATGAAGAATTTTATAAGTTATTAACAGATTTAAAAGAAGAAGATAAAAATATATTTATAAAAAGATATTTATTTGAAGAATCAGTAGGAAAAATATCTAGAGATTTAAAGTTAAGTAAAGAAGCAGTTTATAAGAGATTAAGTAGGGGAAAAGAGAAAATTAAAAAGCATCTAATGAAAGGATCAGAATAAGTAGTTTATAAATGTAAATGCCTATAGATATGCACCTTAATCTATAGGCATTTATATTTATATTATCTTTAAGTTAAGCTTATAGTAATTGAAGTAAATCCAATAAGTTTGATATCTCATATGTAGGTTTAATTGAAGTTGAATTTTTATTATTATTAAAGTTAATCCAACAAGTATCAATTCCAAAGTTTATGCCACCTTGTATATCAGAAGTTAAGCTATCTCCAATCATTAACACCTTACTTTTATCAGTATAATTTAAATTATTTAAAGCAATTTTAAATATTTCTGAATTAGGTTTTGACACCTTAACTTCTTCTGAAATAACTATTGTATCAAAATGCTTAGCTATAACAGATTGTCCTATTCTTTTAGATTGAACATCTTTAAGTCCATTAGTAATTACACCTAATTTATAATTAGTACTTAGCTTTTCAATTAATTCAACACTATCATTATATAAGAAGGAAGCATTAGATAAGTGTTTTATATAAGCTATAGAAAATTCTAATTCATCAAAGGGTACATTTATTTCCTTAGATAATCTTTTAAATCTATCAACCTTCAACTTTTCTTGAGTAATTAAGCCTTGTTCAAATTCTAACCAAATATTTTTATTTATTTCTTCATAAATTTTCAAATGATAGCTTTCATTATAATCTATATTAAATTCCTTAATGCTATTTTCAAAAGCTTGTTTTTCTGACTTCTTAAAATCGAATAAGGTTTCATCAGCATCAAATAATAAAACTTCATATTTCATATATAACCTCCCCTATATAGTCTATTATACTTTAAATAGTATAGTAAAATAAGTTAAAAATTTATAGTATTACTGATTTGAAAATAATATAACTTATATAAATTATTAACTATACGTTAACAAAATTATACTATAATATTTACTGATTATTAGAATGGGAGTACAATTAAATTATAGTAATACAACTTTTTTATGAGAAGGAACTGTATTTTATGGTGGAATTAAATAATAAATAATAGATGATACAAGTATTTAAAAAATAATCATAAAATCAATAAATTTACAGGAGGTTGTATAATGTTTAAGAGTATTTTTGGAAAAATGTTTGATTTTAATAATGATGGTAAATTGGATAGCTTCGAAAAGGCAGCTGCATTTGCAACATTTATGAGCATTTTGGAAGAAGAGGAGAAGAAGAAAGCTGAAAAGGCAGATTTATCTTTATCTTATGATGAAGATGAAGAGCTTGAAACAGAGATTGAAGAAGAAGGATTAGATTATGATGAATTATCATTTATGGATGAAGATGAAAGAAATGAAATTCTTGAAGAGCATGGTTTAGATCCAGATGATTATGATTTTTAAAATTATATATTATTAAAATTAAGGGGACTATGCATTCGTAATAACTGATAAATAGTTCTCTTAAATTATTATAGTAATTCATAAGAAAATTTTGGATATATTAGAGTTAATTGATATAATATTTATAGTTTGAATTTTAGAGGTGAAATAATGAGAGAATTAAAGGGGATAGAAGAAAAAATTTTAGATAAAGCATTATACCTTTTTGGTAAAAATGGAACTACTAATGTCCCTATTAGATCTATAGTTAGAGAAGCAGAAGTAAATGTTAGTGCAATAAATTATTATTTTAATAGTAAAGAAAATATGATGAATTATGTTAAGGAATTTTATTTAGAAAATATAACTCAAGCTTATTCGGCACTTTATGATGAAAGCCTTAGTGATGAAGAAAAACTTTTTAAGTGTTCTAATGAGATAATAGAATACTGTTTAAGATATCCAGGTGTTTTAGTGATGAATAAGGAGGCTTCATCTACCAAGGAAAAGAACGAAATGGATTTAAAAATAATTGAAAAATCAAATGAAGCAAATATAAAGCTATACAGTGTTTTAAAAAATGTACTTAATTGCAGTGAAGAAGATTTTAAATATAGAAAAGCAATATTTATGGCAGCTATCACTTATCCAGCTACTAATGAAGATGGAGATTATAATAAAGAAATAATATCTACTGTAGAAGAAAGACAGATTTATATTAAAAAATTAATAAGGTTATTAAAAGAAGAAAATTAGATAATAAAAATGTTCTATTGTTTAAAAACATAGGGCATTTTTTATTTTTTTAATAAATTAAAACAAAGTGTTTGAAACATATTGATTTATTTTTAACAAAGAAATATAATATATATATAAAAGGTACATTAAAATTTATATTTTTGGAGGTAATAAAATGGCTTTTGAGAATGTTTTTAGTCCAATTAAAATTAGAGGAATGGAAATGAGAAATCGTGTTATTTTCCCAGCTATGGGTACTAAAATGGCTGGCAAGGGTAAGGAAGTAACAGATCAAATTATAAATTATCATGTTGCAAGATCAAATGGTGGAAATGGTTTAAACTTTACAGAAGTTTGTTCAGTTTATGACAAAGCTGCACCAAAAAGCTTTTTAGCAATTTCAGATGATAAATATATACCAGGCCTAAAAAAGCTAGTTGATGCAATTCATGTAGGTGGTGCAAAGGCTGGAATACAATTATGGTTAGGTGGATCAGCTGTTTTATTTGGAGATCCTACTTCAATGGTAGTAGTACCAAGTGAGTTTAAAGTTACTGAAAATTATACAGTGCCAGGAGCTAGTAAGGAAATTATTGAAGAATCTATTAAAGCTTTTGGAGATGCAGCTAAGCGTGCAGTTGAAGCTGGTTTTGATGCAATAGAATTCCATGCAGGGCATAACTACACACCACATTCATTTTTAAGTAAAGCATTTAATAAAAGAACAGATGAATATGGTGGAAGTTTAGAAAATAGAGCTAGATTTTTATTAGAATGTATAAAGGCAATTAGAGATAATGTTCCAGAGGACATGCCTTTATTTATGAGAATAGATGCTCATGATGATTATGTAAAAGATGGACTTACTATAGAAGATGTTATCCAATTTTGTAAGTGGGCTAAAGAAGCAGGTGTAGATGCATTAGATGTATCTCGTGGAAATTTCTCAAGTGCAGCTATAAAATTTGAAGTACCTCCAGTAGATTTACCAAGAGGATTTAATGTAGATAATGCAGCAAGAATTAAAAAGGAAACAGGAATGTTAACTGTGGCTGTTGGAAGAATTAATGATCCAGAGCAAGCAGATGAAATAATAAAGAGTGGAAAAGCTGATATGGTAGTTATCGGTAGAGCACAATTAGCAGATCCAGAATTCTGTAATAAAGCTATGAATGGAAATGAAAAAGATATAGTACGTTGTGTAGGATGTAATCAAGGATGTTATGATGGATTCTCATCACCAGATGTACCTTTCATAACTTGTTTAAGAAATCCAGCATTAGGAAGAGAAGATGAATTTAAATTAGAAAAAACAAATAATCCTAAAAAAGTGTTAATAGTAGGTGGGGGAGTTGCAGGACTTCAAGCTGCTATAGAATTAAAGGATAGAGGGCATAATCCAATATTATGTGAAGCTTCTAATTCCTTAGGTGGACAATTTATTTTAGCAGGAGCTGCTCCAAGAAAAGAAGAAATGAAAGATGCTGCTATCTCTATGGGAGATATTGCAAAAAGAAAAGGAGTAGATATAAGACTTTCAACTCCTGTTACAGCAGATGTGATTAAAGACATAAATCCAGATGAAGTTATAATAGCTGCTGGTGCAGAACCAATGAAGCTTAGAGTTCCAGGAGCTGATTTATCACATGTAACTAATTCTCATGAAATACTTGCAGGTACTTCAATGGTAACAGGAGAAGTAATAGTTATAGGTGGAGGCTTAGTTGGATTAGAAGTTGCTGAATACTTATCAGGAAAAGTTAATAACATAACTGTAGTAGAAATGCTTAATGAAGTAGCAAAAGATTTAGGGCAATTAAGAAAAATTTGCGTTATGGAAAGTCTATATCATGAAAGGGTAAAAACTATAACTGAAGCAAAATGTATTGAAATAAAGGAAAAATCAATAATAATAGAGAAAAATGGTAATATTGAAGAAATTCCTTGTGATTCAGTAGTAGTTGCAATAGGAGCTAAATCTCGTGACTTTAGTGAACTTTCTAATTACTGTGAAGAAAAAAATATAGCATACCATGTAATAGGGGATGCAGTTAGAGCTCGTAGAGCATTAAATAGTATTGAAGAAGCAGTAAATGTAGCAAGACAAATATAATAAATATAAAAAAGAAAATATATTGAATATAAGTAGGAGCTGTGTAAGAAAATTATACAACTCTTATTTTTTTGAAATAATTTATAGTAGGGTATAATATTTATAATATAATTATTATAAATAAATATAAAAGATAGAGGATAGTATATGGCAAAGTTATATAAAATTCAAAAGCCTAAGTTTATAGATGAACTTGAGGAAGTAAATAAAGTAGAAGAGGAAATAGCTAATTTTGAAAAGCTACAAAACAAATTAATTGAAGATATAGATATAGACTACTTACAAGAGAGAACTCTAACTATAGATTCTTGTAGATTTAGAAATGTTATATTTAACGAATGCTCATTACAAAATATAGATTTATTAGATTCAGCCTTTGAAAATTGTGATTTATCTAATATAGATTTTAGTGGTGGAAGTATTCATAGAGTAGAATTTATTAATTGCAAGCTACTTGGAGCTAGATTTGATGAATGTAATATAAAAGAAGTAGTATTTAATAATTCTATAGGGAAATATATAAACTTTTCTTTTTCAAAGCTTAAGAATATAGCCATTGATGAATGTAATTTTTCAGAGGGAATATTCCAACAAACAAAGTTAGATAAAGTAACTTTTAATGAAACAAACTTAACTAATGCTTATTTTAATAAAACTAACTTAAATAAAATAGATTTCACAACTTGCGATATAACAGGAATAGATACTGAGATAGAAAATTTAGCAGGAGTTATAGTTAATACTATGCAAGCTTTAGATTTAACAAGACTTATGAAAATAATTGTGAAATAATTGTAAAAAATTGGACCCCTGGGGTCCAATTTTTTATTAAAAACATCAGTAAAGTATTAATATGTTAAGGTTATGGGTGAACTATTAGATTATTGAAAATTAACTTTTTTTATAGTATCATAGTGCTATTATATTAAATCTAAGGAGGAAATATAGTGACTGAAAACCATGATAAATCAGTTAGAAATTATAGTATAGAAGATTTAGAAGCTATGTTAGATAAATTACCTTATCCAATATGGTTAAAGGATAAGGATGGAAAGCATATATATGTAAATAAGTTATTTGCTGATAGTGTAGGTTTACATAAGGAAGACATAATAGGAAAATCGGATTATGATTTTAGAGATGCTAATCTTGCAAAAGAGTGTGTATATACAGATAAAAAATTACTAGATAATAAGAAGGATATGTATAATTTAGAGCATATCAAAATAGATGGACAAGATATATGGCATAAGGTACATAAATTCATAATTGATAGAGATAATGGTAAAGAAGAGATTATAGGAGGTATAGCTGAAGACATAAGTTTAGCAAAAAATCTACAAATTGAAATAGAAAGTAATCTCTTAAAGTATTTAGACCAAAACAAAGAAGAGTTTAAGAATAATTTATATTCTATATTAAAGATCTTTAAAAAAACTTTGAATTGTGAAAATATACATATATTTTTGTATGATAAGGATGAAAAATCTTTTAAACTATATATAAGTGAAAATGAAAAAGAGATTAAATTTTATAAAAAGAAAATATATATATCTGAAGAAATGGAAAATAAATTATGCTTAAATGATTTTGATATAGATAATAGCATGGATATATATAGTAAAATACTTGGGCTTGAAAAATTTAACAAAGATATTAAGCAAGAAAATTTAAAGATTAAGCATATAAGTTTAGCAGACAAGTTATTTGGATTAGTTTGTATATCATTTAATAAAAGTATAGATAGTTTTTCTATAGATGAGGCATATTTAGAAGTAATTCTAAATAAAATATGTATTATAATGAAGCAAATAGAAAATAACGGAGAAATATCAGATATAAAGCAGAAAAAAGAAGAATTAGAAGCTATAATAAAATTAGAGTCTATAATTACAGATTTTTTTGATAACGTATCTCATGAATTTAGAACACCAATTAACATAATACTTTCAATTGTACAGTTATTAATGTCATATCCAGAGGACTTTAATATAAGCTTTAATAATAAAAAATATAAAGAATACTTAAATATTTTAAAACAAAATTCATATAGATTAATACGATTAGTTAATAATATTATAGATACAGCAAAAATAAGTAATAATTTTTATGATTTGAAATTAGAAAATCATAATATTATTACATTAATAGAAGATATAACTATGTCTGTGGTAAGATGTGTAAATGAAAAAAATCGAAATATAATTTTCGATACAGATGAAGAAGAAGTGATTTTAGCCTGCGATGCAGAAAAGATTGAACGTATTATTTTGAATTTAATATCCAATGCAATTAAATTTTCAGATTGTAATACAGATATAGAAATAAATATAAATACAAGGTTAGATATAAATAAGGTATTTGTATCTATTAAAAATTATGGGGAAACTATAGATGAAGATAATAAGGAGCTAATTTTTAAAAAGTTTACTCAAGTAGATGACTTATTTGTTAGAAAGAATGAAGGCAGTGGAATAGGATTATTTTTAGTTAAGAATTTTGTGGAAATGCATAATGGTAAAATATATGTAGATGATGTAGAGGACGCTACTCAGATAACCTTTTATTTACCTATAGAAGTTATAGAAGGCGGAGACATATATAATGAAGTTATTGATGAAAATAAAATTATAGAGAAGTGCAATATTGAATTTTCTGATATATATACATAATAAGTAGAATATATACTATTTATAAAATTAAATTATAAAAAAATTGGGCTATTTACGCCCAATTTTTTCTATTAAAAGATAATGTTGGATATAAGAACTATTACAGGTAAAGTAATTAAAGTTCTTTCTATAAATATTATGATTAATTGTTTTAATGATATAGGAATTTTTGATCCAAGTAAAACTCCACCAACTTCAGACATATAAATTAATTGAGAAACCGAAGTACAAGCTACTATAAATTTAGTCATATCACTAGTTATAGAGTTAGCAGCTAAAACTGATGGAAGTAGCATATCTGCAAACCCAACAACTAAGGTTTGAGATGCTGATATAGCTTCTGGAACATTAAGTAGCTTTAAATAAGGAATAAAAGGTAAACCTAATATTTGAAATATAGAAGTATATTCAGCTATTATTAGTGCTATAGTAGCAAGGGCCATAACTACAGGAAGTACACCTAGCCACATATCTAAAACATTCTTAGTACCATCAATTAAAAAGGCCTTAGCCCCAGGGTTTTTTTCAGCTTTATTTAGAGCCTTTTTATATCCCCAAGAAAGAGAAGTATGCCCATGAGGGATAGTCTCATCATCCTTTTTCATTTTATTATCATAATAATGGTTTGGAATTTTACGCAATGGGTATATTCTTGGAAGAATCATTGCAGCTACTATTCCAGATAGTGTTACAGTTAAATAAAATGGAATAAATAAGTGAGATAAACCAACGGTATCTATTACAATTAAGCTAAAAGTTATTGAAACAGCAGAAAAAGTTGTACTTATAACAGCAGCTTCTCTTTTAGAATAAAATCCTTCCTCATATTGCTTATTAGTTAATAATATTCCTAAAGTCCCATCACCAAGCCATGAAGTAATACAATCAATTGATGAACGTCCAGGTAATGTAAATATAGGTCTCATAACTTTAGTAAGAAGTGAACCAAAAAATTCTAATAGCCCAAAGTTAAGTAATAATGGCAATAATAATCCTGCAAAAAGGAAAATAGTAAATAAAATTGTAAGTAAATCATTTAACACAAAGGTTCCAGTTCCAGCATTTGTTATTATTTCAGGACCGAAATTAAATAACGCTAGAACACAAAATACAGCTCCTAAAATTCTAGCTATAAACCAAACTGTACTTACATTAAATAAAGTATTTAGAAAGTTATTTTTAATTATGAAGTCTGGTTTGAATACCTTAGTTATTATACTAAATATTGCAGATATACAAACTGTTAAAGTAATAATTGAAGTTAAATATCCTTCCAATGAAGATGCAAGGTACTTTGACATTAATGCTACTGGTATAGTAATTTCTCCATTAAACTTAATAGGTATCATAAATAAAAGCATCCCTATTAAAGAAGGAATAATAAAAATAAGAGAATTTTTAATAGAAATCTCATAATTAGTTATATTTTTCATCTCAGTCTCCTTTATATGAAATAATTAATATTTATACACAAGAAATTATTTTAATACATATTTAATCTAAAAATCAATATATTTTTATACAAAAATAACTAAAATTTATACAAAAATATTATGTTAATATTTTCTTCTAATAAGGATAAACTAAATTTAATAATTAACTAAGGGAGAATTTACTATGAGTAAAAAAAGCGTAATTACATATTTAGTTATTTTAAATTTATTTGCCATATTAATAATATTATTAAGTAATGTTTATATAATAAAAAAATTTGTTAGTGTAATATTTTCAGTAGTAATCATACCAATAATATTTGGAGTATTTTTATTTTATATACTAAAACCATTAAACAAATTATTTATACAAAAGAGAATGAATAAAGGAATGGCAGCAGCCTTAACAATATTTATTTTTTTCTTTATAATGGCAGGAATAGGTAAATATTTTGGAGATTATTTTATAGAGCAATTTATAAGTGTTAAATCTATATTTTTAAAAATAATAGAATCAAGAAGTGATACAGAAAATATAGGAAGTATGGTAAAAAGAAGTGTCTTAAATATTGATTATTATAATAAGTTTTTAGGAGATATACAAAACTACATAGTTTTATTATCTACTAATATAAGAAAACTTTTTAATAAAGGCATTCAATTATTTTCTGATATATTATTAGTAATTTTAATAGCTTTTTATTTACTTAAGGATGAGGAAAATATAAAAGAAGCATTAATAAAAGCATTTCCTAGGAAATATAAAGATAAGGCTAAAGCTATAGTTACAGAGGGTGATGAGGTTCTATCAACATATATAATAGGTCAAGCAAAAGTTGCCTTATCACTAGCTGTAATGATATTTATTGGATATAAAATCATAGGAATGATAAATCCATTACTTTTAGCTTCAGTAACTTTTATATTAGCTTTTATACCCTTTATTGGCTTCTTTATATCCTTAATACTTCCATATATAATTGCTATAGCTTTAGGATGGAACATGATTTTAAAACTATCAATATTAGTATTAGTAGCACAAACTCTTAAGGGGAGAATAATAGTGCCTTTAATTATGGGAAAGACTATGAAAATACATCCTATAACAGATATTTTTTTAGTTGTAGGAGCTGCTACACTTATTGGTCCTATTGGAGCTTTTGTTATAGTACCAATTTATTCTTTAGCTAAAGTTATTTACAAGTATTTTAATAAAGAATTAGATGAAAAAATAAGAGAGTTTAAAGAATAGTAAATTTTATGTATATTTTATGTGGAAAAAATATTTAATAATATTTATAATTAAATCAAGAAATAATTAGGGGGATCGGTAGAATGGATAATAGGCAAAAAATAAAAGAAGCCAATAGGATAGTAGTAAAAGTAGGAACTTCCACACTAACATATGAAAACGGAAATATAAATTTAACTAGAATAGAGAAGCTAACAAGAATACTATCAGATATTATGAATTCAGGTAAAGAGATTATTTTAGTTACTTCAGGAGCTATAGGTGTTGGGGTATCTAAACTAAAGTTAAAGGAAAAGCCTAAAACTATAAGAGAAAAACAAGCGGTTGCAGCAGTTGGACAATGTGAGCTTATGCATATATATAGTAAGTTTTTCGCAGAGTATAGTCATACAGTTGGGCAGGTACTTTTAACTAGAGATGTAGTTGAAGATGATCATATAAGAAATAATGTTTGTAATACCTTTGAAACATTAATTGAAAATAGAATAATACCTATTGTTAATGAGAATGATACAGTATCTATAGATGAGATAGAAAATATAGTGAGATTTGGTGATAATGATAATTTATCAGCTATAGTTGCGAAGCTAGTTAATGCTGATTTATTAATAATATTATCTGATATAGATGGCTTTTATGATTCAGATCCTAGAAAAAATGAAGATTCAGAGCTTATAAGAGAAATAATGCAAATAACACCAGAACTTGAAGAGTGTTGTGGAGGGGCAGGAAGCAATTTAGGAACTGGCGGAATGATAACTAAATTAACTGCTGCAAGAACAGCAACGGAAGCTGGAGTACATATGGTTTTAGCAAATGGAGAAAACCCAAAATTATTATTAAATATATTAAATGGGGAAGAAATAGGAACATTATTTATTTCAAATAAATAAGGGGGCGTTTTAAGTGATATTAGATATAAAGGAATTAGGAAAAAATGCTAAAGAAGCTTCTTACGATTTAGGAATAGCATCTACAACAGAAAAAAATAATGCATTAGAATTAATGGCAAAAGCTTTAATAGATAATACAGAAGAAATTATAAAAGAAAATGAAAAAGACTTAAATATAGCAATTGAAAAGGGCACTTCAAAGGCTATGTTGGATAGACTTTCCCTAAATGAAGATAGAATAAAAGATATGGCAAAGGGATTAAGAGATCTTATTGCATTAGATGATCCAATTGGTGAAGTTATAGAAATGTGGAAAAGACCTAATGGAATCCAAATAGGAAAGCAAAGAGTTCCAATGGGAGTAATCGGAATAATATATGAAGCTAGACCAAATGTAACTTGCGATGCTGCAGGTCTTTGCTTAAAAACAGGAAATGCTGTAATTTTAAAAGGTGGAAGTGATGCTATAAATTCTAACAAAGCCATCACTAAAGTATTAAGAGAAGCCTTAGCAAAATCTGATTTACCTAAAGATTCAATTCAGTTAGTTGAAGATACTAGTAGAGAAACTGCAACTAAGATGATGAAGCTTAATGAATATATAGATGTTTTAATTCCAAGAGGTGGGGCAGGATTAATACAAGCTGTAGTTAAAAATGCTACTGTTCCTGTAATTGAAACAGGAGTTGGAAACTGCCATATTTATGTAGATGAAGCTTGTGATTTTGAGATGGCTAAAAATATAATTATTAATGCAAAAACTTCAAGGCCATCAGTATGTAATGCAGCAGAAAAAATGCTTATAAATGAAAAAATAGCAAAAGACTTTTTACCAATTATAATTAAGGAATTAAGAGAGAAAGATGTAGAAATAAGAGGGGATGAAAAAGTAAAAGCTATAATACCTGATGTTTTACCAGCTACTGAAGAAGATTGGAGCAAGGAATACTTAGACTATATAATAGGAGCTAAAGTAGTTAAAGATGTAAATGAAGCTATCACTCATATTAATAAATATGGTTCTGGACATTCAGAAGCCATTGTAACTGATAGTTATAAGAATTCTCAAAAATTCTTAAGCAAGGTAAATGCAGCGGCAGTTTATGTTAATGCATCAACAAGATTTACAGATGGCGGAGAATTTGGCTTTGGAGCAGAAATAGGAATAAGTACACAAAAGCTTCATGCAAGAGGTCCAATGGGTCTTAAAGAACTTACTACTATTAAATATATAATCTATGGAAATGGACAAATAAGATAGGGCATAAAGTATAGTGAATAGATGATAGTGAATAACTAAGAGATAATAGAGAAGGACTAAGATAGGTAATAGTGAAGAGAGAAGAGTGAATAGTTTATGAAAAAACTCAAGAGAGTTTTAAAATTAAATAAACTATTCACTCTTACTTTTTTAAAATTTTTATTTGACTTGTTTAGGTTTTATTCTATTATTAGAATTATTTATTTCTTTTCTTTATAATGACTTTAAAAGGTTACTGATGATACAAAACATAAATTAACTGCAGATCCCTTATCTGAAGGTGCTCCTATTAATGCTAAAGCAGCTCCAGTAGCTAAAACGATATCGTTACCAGATATAGCATTATTTCTATTAGTATCAATATTAGAAACCTCCATAGAAACATTATAGTTAAATAGCTTTCTTATCTCTTCTTGGCAACAGTTTTTACAGGAATCTGGAATTGAGTTTATAGTATTATCTAATAAAAGTCTTAATGCATCTGGTACCATGTCTGAAGACTCATCAATTAAACTAGCACTTTTTATAACTTCTATCTGACAAATGGATACAATTACGCCATCTGAAAGTTCTACCAAAAGAGCTGTAGATGGATCAGTTGCATCAGGATAGAATCTTACTATACTTACATCAGTATCTGCTGGTTGAGTTGCTATGGTTTCTATTCTTATATCATCGGCAGAAACACTTTCTAAATATCCTAGTATTGCTCTTAAACCAGCTAAGCAGCATTCGCATCCACCGCCACCAGGAGGACCAGGAGGGCCTTGATCACCCGGAGGGCCTTGATCGCCAGGAGGACCTTGATCGCCAGGAGGGCCTTGATCACCCGGAGGGCCTTGATCGCCAGGAAGACCTTGATCGCCAGGAGGACCTTGATCACCAGGAGGACCTTGATCGCCAGGAGGGCCAGGGGGACCTTGAATACCAGGAATATTAGGACAACAATTATCAAAACATGAACATTTATTCCTTGGAAAATCTTCATATCTATCTATCATACAGTCATCATCTTCTGTGTAGTAATTTGGATTATTATTGTTGATGCGGCGCCAAAAAGTATATTTTAGACCATCAAACCAGTACTCAATTGTTATAGAAGAACTTGCACGTTTAATCATAAACCTCCTACTCATAGAATATATAATTCATATGTTATTGATATGCTATTAATATATTCTTAAGAAGGGTAATAGTTCAATGTTTGATATGTTTATTTATAATGATAAAATAAAGAAATGATTAATTAAAGTTATAGATAATAGAGAAGAGTGAATAGTTTATGAAAAAACTCAAGAGGAGTTTTAAAATAAAACAACTATTCACTCTTACTTTTTATCTATTCACTAACCTTAGCCTTGTAGTCCATTTTCTTGACGTTCCATATTTTCAATAACTACATCATAAATATCTCCAAGTGAAGAACAATATTCAAGAAGCTTCCATGGAGTATTAGTGTGGAAATGAACTTTTATTAAATCTTCATCACCAACTGCTAATAAGCAATCACCTTCTATATTTTTAGTTATATATTCATTGATGTCATCTTCTGATAAGTTCTGCCCTTCAATTAATAATTGAGTATCAAATTTAAACTCAAGCATACTTTTTTCTCCTTTTAAATTATAAATATAGTGTTATATTAAAACACCATATTAGATTCTTATGAATTGAGTATAGCATACTTTGAAAAAATATATAGCTTGATTTCACTTATTTATGGAAAATATAAAATAACAATATTATAATTATGATTATAAAAGCTTAATAATTGAAAGGGGCATTATATGAAGAGTAAATATAAATTTAGTTGTAAGATTTTTAAAAAGCTTAATATAAATGAATTATATGAAATAGTTAAATCTAGATATGAAGTATTTGTTTGTGAACAAGAAATAACTAGTGAAAATGATTTTGATGATAAGGATAAAGAATGTATTCATTTATTTGCTATGGATGATGAAGGAAAAAAGGTAATAGGATATTGTAGATTATTACCACCGGGACTTGCTTATGAAGAAGCATCCATAGGTAGGGTTTTAGTTTTAAAGGAATATAGAAATAAAGGCCTAGCAAAGGAAATGATGATTAGAGCAATAGAAGAAATAAAGAAGAATTATGACACTGATAGAATAACATTATCTGCTCAAAGCTATATTAAAAATTTATACATATCTGTTGGCTTTAAAGAGGTATCAGAGGAGTATGAAGAAGCAGGTATACCTCACGTAAAAATGAAATTTAGAATATAATATAAGGAGAATTTATGAGAAAGATTAAATTAAATAAGTGGGGGAAAAAGGTTATGGGAATATTTATATCTTTAATCGCAATAACTATATTAATCATAAGTATTGCCATTTCAACAGTAAGTAGTTATAAAAAGTATATTTATAATATTGAAGATATACCTAGTGGAAATGATTCAATAATAGTTCTTGGTGCTGGAGTTAGAGGGGATGGAACACCTTCTGATATTTTATCTGATAGACTAGAAACATCATTGGAAGTTTACAATGCTGAACTTGGTAAGACTTTTATTTTAAGTGGTGATCATGGTAGAGAAGAATATAATGAAGTTAGAGCTATGAAGGAATATATTATGAATGGTAATGTAGATGAAAAACTAATTTTCATGGACCATGCAGGCTTTAGTACCTATGATACCATGTATAGAGCTAAAGAAATTTTTAAAGTAGATAAAGCTGTTATAGTTACTAATGAATATCATCTTCCAAGAGCTTTATATATAGCAAGAAAGCTAGGAATAGATGCTTATGGTGTAAAATCTGATATAAGAGAATATCAGTTAATGGATAGCTATAAGAAGCGTGAACTTTTGGCTCAATTAAAGGATTTTACCTATGTAAATATTTTAAAGCCAGAACCTAAATTCTTAGGAGAAGCTATTCCTGTAAATAGTTCTGATGGACGAGTAACAGAAGACGAGAAGTAGAATGAAAGAATAAAGGCGCTGCCGCAACAGACCCTAATTAAAGGAGTTGCGACAGCACATTTTTATCTTATTACATCTTTATGAGTTAAACGAGTTGCAGAAAAATTTAATTCTCCATTTTCTTCAGTTATATCAATAAGAAGAGGCCTTATATCAGTTAAGGTTATATTTCCTTTAATAACAGAGTTATAATTTTCACCATTTAATGTGTAATTTAATATTAGATCTGATTTTTCCATAATTGGAGATGGATAAATTTCTTCGCTGATATCAGCGCTCATAGCATTAATAGTCCCTAATTTAATAGGATGTCCACCCATGCCAGTTCTTTCAATGGTAGCATTAACTAAATTATAAGGAGTATGATTCTTTATATAAAGAATAGTATTATGTCTATTAAAATCAGAACCCCAAATTAGTATAGGAATAGGAATCTTTTGAACTTCTCTTTTCATTATCAGACCTCCTAATTTAAATATTTTTTACAGATTTTCTTTCAGTAGTAAATATTAATTTGTTATCTTCTGATGTTATATTTATAATTATTGGACTGAGATCAGTAAGAAATATTTTATCATATAAGCTTAAGCTATAATTTTTTCCATTTAAGCTATAACTAAAAATTAATTCTGATCTTTCTCTTGCAGTTATGATGCACATTTCTTCCTCGGTTTTTCCCATTGATTTAATAGTTCTTAATTTAATAGGATGCCCACCATTACCATTATGCTGTATAGTACAGTTTTCTAAATCCACAGGTGAATTATTGTTTACATAAACTGATACATTATGAATGTTAAACATAATTAAAAGCCTCCTATTAGTACTTATTATATATATATATATTTTACCATTATCAAAGATTGTTGTAAATATATGGAATATGATTTGAAATTTTAGTTTATAAAACACAGATGATAACATTTGAAATAAATAGAGAATATTCGTATTTGCAGAATTTAAGGAATAAAATACTTAAGAAAAATTATAAATAACTAATTAAAATATTAATTTATAAAAAAAAATTAAAAATACATTGCTTAATGACGAATGAAATGTTAATATAACAATATAATATTCGATTATGAAAGAGGTATTTTTTATGGACAAGTTTTTTAAACTTAAAGAAAATGGCACAGATGTTAAAACCGAATTAATGGCGGGATTAACAACATTTCTAACAATGGCATATATCTTATTCGTAAATCCATCTATTTTATCATTAGCAGGTATGAATAAGAATTCTGTTTTTGTAGCTACTATTATTGCAGCAGCAATAGGAACTTTAATAATGGGATTAGTAGCTAATGTACCTTTTGCACAAGCTCCAGGAATGGGTTTAAATGCATTTTTCACTTTTACAGTAGTATTAGGTTTAGGATTTACATGGCAACAAGCATTAGCCATGGTATTTATTTGTGGAATTATTAATATAATTATTACCACTACTAAAATAAGAAAGATGATCATACAAGCTATCCCTCAATCACTTCAATATGCAATATCAGGTGGTATAGGATTATTTATTGCATTTCTAGGAATTAAACAAGCGCATTTTATTACCTTCACAGGTGAAGCTGCTAATCAAATTGCTGCATCAGAAGGTTCAACAATATTCAATAGTGTGAATTTAGCAATGACTAATTTTAAAGATCCAGTTGCTGTATTAGCACTAATAGGACTAGTAGTTACAATTGTATTAATGCTTCTTAATTTTAAGGGAGCAATTTTATTTGGAATTCTTATAACTACAGTTATTGGTATTTTCATGGGTGTAACACAAGTTCCTGATTTTTCACAAATTTCATTTGGAATTCCAAGTATAGCACCAACATTTTTCCAGTTAGATTTTGTAGGATTATTTAGTGATCCTTCTAAAATATCTCTTGTATTGATTACAATATTTGCATTCTCATTATCAGATACTTTTGATACAATAGGTACATTCTTAGGAACTGGAAGAAAGGCAGGGATATTTGATGAGAATGATGAAAAGTTATTTGAAAGTGAAAATAATTTCTCATCAAAATTAGAAAGAGCTTTATTTGCAGATGCAACAGCAACATCAATTGGAGCACTTTTAGGTACAAGTAATACAACCACTTATGTTGAAAGTGCAGCAGGAATTGGACAAGGTGGAAGAACTGGACTAACTTCTGTTACAGTAGCAGTATTATTCCTATTATCATTATTCATAGCACCAATAATGGGAATGGTACCATCAGCAGCAACAGCTCCAGCTTTAATAGTAGTAGGTGTCTTAATGATGGAATCCTTCAAGAATATTGATTGGGAGGATTTCGAAATAGCTCTACCAGCATTCTTTGTAGTAACATTTATGCCTTTCACAGGAAGTATTTCAAATGGTGTGGCAGCTGGCTTTATAACATATTGCTTAGTTAAAATAGTTAAAAAAGAAGCTAAGAATGTTCATCCAGTAATGTATATAGTAAGTGCATTATTCTTAATTAACTTTATAATAGGGGCATTGTAATTATAGATAATAAAATATAATTCTTAATAAGGTGAAATATCAACTTAAGATATTTCACCTATTTTTATTTTTAATAGATATTTATTAGAATATATCTAAATAAACTAATGATTATATAAAGTAATAATATTTATCTTTAAAGGACAATATGATATATTAAAAATTAAAGTTTATTATTAAAAAATAATTGGAGGAATTTTTATGGGTAAACCATATGGTAGGAGTTGCGTATTAATAACAGGAGCTACTACTGGTATAGGATATGAATTAGCTAAGCTATATGCAAAGGAAGAGAATAACTTAATTCTAGTTGCAAGAAATGAAGATAGGTTAAAAGAGGTAAAGGATGAATTAAGCCTATATAGTATTAATGTTTATACTATTGCTTTAGATTTATCTGGGGATAATTCTTGTGAAAAAATATTAGAATATGTGAATAAAAATAATTTGTCTGTGGATATTTTAATAAACAATGCAGGTATAGGTTCTTTTGGATATTTAAATGAAATAGATATGGAAAAGGAGCTTAAGTTAATTGATATAAATATTAGAGCATTAACAGAACTTACAAAAGTATTTTTACCAGCTATGCTTGAGCATGGAGAAGGCTTTATAATGAATGTGGCATCTACAGCTGCATTTTGTGCTGGACCAAAGATGGCAACATATTATGCTTCAAAGTCTTATGTATTGAATTTTACAGAAGCTTTATATGAAGAAGTAAAGGGGAAAAATATTAAAATAAGTTGTTTATGCCCTGGCCCTGTAAGAACAAATTTTCAAGAAAGGGCTGGTATAAAGAAAAAAGGGTTAGCTAAAAAAGCATTAATGACACCTAAGGAAGTTGCTAAAATTGCTTATAGAGATTTCAAAAAAGGAAAACTTATAATAATTCCTGGAGTTAGAAATAAGATATTTATAGCGTTTAATAAATTTATACCTAGAAGTTTATCTAGAAAAATAATATTTATGATGAACAAAGGTTAGGTGATACTATTGGAAGAAAATTTAAGGGATGATATTTTAGAACTATATGAAACTTTAATAGAAAGTGGAGTTACTTTTTATTATGGAAGTGAATCAATACCCACAGGAGAAGTAACAAGCTTTGATGTATTAGAGAATAATAATATTGAAATAGAATTAAATGACTTTGAAAGATATGAAATTAGTATTGAAGACTTTATAGATTATCATTCTAAAGAAGGAGCTAATTATCATACATGGCCTGATATTAGAAAGTTTGATTCCAAACTTTCTACAATGAACAATGCATAATGCGTAATTGATAATTAGGGAAAAAACTCCTTAGGAATTTTAAGAATAAATGAATGAAGCTTCACTTTTACTATTGCAAAAGTGAAATGAAAAAATGAAAAAAGGAAAAAAGGAATTCAGTTTGAGACTGAATTCCTTTTTTTTAATAATTCACCTAAGTGAATTATAACCTAAATTATGCATTAGTAACGTGCATTATGCATTGTGCATTATTAATTCCTAAAAATAACTTCTTCTTTTGAGAACATAAATTTAGCAAATATAATTGCAGCAATTATATAAACTATATGCCAACCTATAACTAAAGCTATGTGTTTAACATCGAATATTCCAACTGTGAACTCTTTCATTAAGCAAATTGCGTTGGTTACAGGGATATTAAAGAATATTGGATTTATTCCTTTTGCATCCATCATATATGGAATAAATGATAAAATCATAGTTGGCATTGTAATAGCAGCTAAGTATGAATTTGCTTCCTTAGTTGATCTTGCATAGATACTTACTGATATTTGTAATGCTGATAAGGCTACTAAAACTAAGCATCCTACCACTAACATACCAAGTATAGTGGATGGTGCTAAATTAAATTGTATTTCTCCATTTCCAAAGTTCATGAATCGTTGCATTGAAAATACCATAGCAGCCAAGTTTGCAATTAAGGCTATAAAGGATACTGTGCATAAGGCTGTTATTTTACCCCAAAGAAGAGAAGATCTTTTAGCTGAAGTTGAAAGTAATGGCTCAAAAGTGAATCTTTCTTTTTCACCTGCTCCTAAGTCAGCGGCCATACCAACAGTTGAAGATACCATTAATATTACTATAAGTGTTGGTATCATAGTAAGAAGCATAGATGCAACAGAGTCTACAGCTCCACTATCTTCACTTATTCCAGATTTAATATTAACTTCAAATGGCTTTAATATTGAAGGGTCAATACCGCTTGCAGATAATCTTTGTTCTACAATTGTGCCTTTATAATTTTCATAAATTTCATTAACCATACTACTAGCAATTATTGATTTATTAGATTCCTGGTCAATTAATATATCAATAGTATCATTTTTACCAGTAGCTATATTTTCATCAAAATTCTCTGGAATATTTATTATTAACTGAATATCTCCATTTTTTAGAGCTTCATTAGGGGAGTCAATTTCAGAAACTTTAATATTTTCTAATGATGTTATTACTTTTGCTATAGTAGAATCAGTATCACCATCTATATAGATATTAATTTCTTTTTCAACGTCAGTTACTGCCTTTTCCATTGAGGAAGACATAAATTTAAACATTAGAGGGTAAATAAGTATTGGAAGTATTAATGTAAATACTAATGTTTTTTTATCTCTAACAATATCTAATAATTCTTTCTTTAAAACAGTTATAAAGTTATTCATTAGTATGACCTCCTATAAGTGTTAGGAATGTTTCCTCTAAATCATTATTATTATATTTTTCTGCTAATTGTGGTAATGTGCAATTTTCTAGAAGTTTTCCCTTATTAATAATTACAACTCTATCGCATAGCTTTTCTACTTCCTTCATAGAGTGACTTGAGAATAATATAATCTTATTTTCTCTTTTACATTGTAGAATGAAGTCTTGTACAATTCTTGCAGCACTTACATCTAGTCCAGTTGTTGGTTCATCAAATAACATAACAGATGGATTATGAACTATAGATCTTGCAATAGAGATTTTTTGTTTCATACCTCTTGAATATTTTCCAACAGGTTTATTTATATAATCTTCCATTTCAAAACTTTTAGCCAATACATCTATTCTCTCATCAGCTTCCTTCTTGCTCATGCCATATAGGTTAGCAAAGTATCTTATGTTTTCTCTTCCAGTTAATCTATCGTATAAGCCTACATCACCTCCGAAAAGTATTCCAATTTCTTTTCTTACTTTTTCAGGAGTTGATTTTACATCTATGTCATTTACCTTAATATCTCCTGCTGATATTTCAAGCATTGTAGATATCATTCTTAAAGTTGTGGTTTTACCAGCACCGTTTTCACCAAGTAGACCAACTATTTCACCTTTATCTACTGAAAAGGATAAGTTATCAACTACAGTTACTTTTTTAAAGCTTTTGCTGACATTATTTAAATTAAGCATATGGTTCCTCCTTTTATATAATGGTAAAAAATATTTTTTTAAGAGTTATAATATACTATTTTACAATATTTAGGTGAAAAAATCAATAAATATTTGAATATTTTTACATATAGGTAAAATTATGAACTTAAAGTGAAAGATGAGCTATTAGAATAGTATATGAAAGAATATATAATTAGTTAAAGATAATAATTATCACAAAATATATGAATAATTTTAGGAAAAATAAACAGAACTTAGTATAAAAATAACACATTTATGAATAAATATTCATAAATGTGTTTTAAATTTTATTAAAATAATGTATTATATATAGTAAATAAATAATATAATATATAACTTATCTACTATCAGTATATTTATGTCGGTAATAGTTTTGTGAAGTTTAAAAAAGTTTGTTTAAATAGTCTTTTTATATGTATAAATATTAATATAGTAAATCTTGACATATACATTGGGGAAATATAGAATAGTATAAAAGGATAATGACTTTTATACTAAGTTAAAAA
Source organism: Clostridium sp. (assembly GCF_021443865.1). Classification (GTDB taxonomy): domain Bacteria; phylum Bacillota; class Clostridia; order Clostridiales; family Clostridiaceae; genus Clostridium. The sequence goes on along the minus strand of NZ_JABUTB010000003.1, from coordinate 157,583 downwards.
GTACACTTTAAATTGGTCCTGTGAGGCCAGAAAGGGAGTATGTATTTATGTTATATTTATATTCACAAAATAATTGCATAGTTATGTCAGTTAGGACTTTTTCTAATACTGATATTAAATATAGAAGGATAGTAGGGAGAAAACAGTAATTTTGTTATCTCCTTAGTATCCTTTTTATTTTAGTAGGATAAGCTTTTATGAAGTGTATTTTTAGCTATATATATTTATATTTTAGGAGGGCTAAATATGAAAGGAAAGCTAATATTAGAAAACGGAATGATTTTTGAAGGCAAAGCCTTCGGATATTTAAAAGATAGTATAGGTGAAGTAGTATTCACTACTGGAATGACAGGCTATCAAGAAGTTTTAACAGATCCATCCTATTATGGACAAATTGTTACTATGACTTATCCTCTTATAGGTAATTATGGGGTAAACCTAGAAGATATGGAGTCAAAAACACCAAAGGTTAAAGGATTTATAGTAAGAGAAAAATGTGATTTTCCTAATAATTTTAGATGCGAAATGGACCTTGAAAATTATCTAAAGCAAAATAAAATTATAGGTTTAGAAGGAATAGATACAAGAGCACTAACCAAGGTTTTAAGAAACTATGGAACTATGAAGGGTATGATTTCTTTAGATGATGTTAACTTAGAAGATGTTAAAGAGAGAGTTGAGGCTTTCTCAAATAAAGATGCAGTTAGCAATGTGACTACAAAGGAAAAATACATTATAGAAGGAAAGGGTAAACATGTAGCAATAATTGACTTTGGAATAAAGGAAAATATAATTAGAAATTTTAAAAAGAGAGATTGTAAATTAACAGTATTTCCAATGGATGCAACTTCAGAAGAAATTTTAGAAGTAAATCCAGACTTAGTGTTTTTATCAAATGGACCTGGAGACCCAGAGGATTTAGAAAATGTAATAGAAAATGTAAAAAGTTTAATAGGTAAGAAACCTCTAGTGGGTATCTGTTTAGGACACCAGCTTTTAGCTTTAAGCTTAGGTGGTAAAACTACTAAATTAAAATTTGGTCATAGAGGGTGTAATCATCCAGTTAAGGATTTAGAAGAAAATAAAGTTCATATTACATCACAAAACCATGGATATGTAGTTGAAAGTCTACCAGAAGGTGTTGTGGCAACTCATATTAATATTAATGATGGAACTATTGAGGGAATGAAGCATACAGTTTTTCCTATATATTCAGTTCAGTTTCACCCAGAGGCTTCAGCAGGACCACAGGACAGCGAGTATATATTTGATAAGTTCTTAAATTATGCACTATAGGAGGAGTTAGGAGATGCCATTAAATAAAGAAATAAAAAAGGTTTTAGTTATAGGGTCAGGACCAATAGTTATAGGGCAAGCAGCAGAATTTGATTATTCAGGAACACAAGCTTGCCAAGCACTAAAGGAAGAAGGAATAGAAGTAGTCTTAGTAAATTCAAATCCAGCAACTATTATGACTGATGAAGAAGTTGCTGATAAGATATATATAGAACCATTAACAATAGAATTTTTAGAAAAGGTTATTGATAAGGAAAGACCAGATAGTATGATTACAGGAATGGGAGGTCAAACAGGCCTAAACTTAGCTGTAGAATTATACGAAAAAGGAATTTTAGATAAATATAATGTAAAAGTAATTGGAACATCTATTCAATCTATTAAAGAAGGAGAAGATAGAGAACTTTTTAGAAATATGATGAATAGAATTAGTGAGCCAGTTATTCAAAGTGAAATAATAACAGAAATAGAAGCAGGAATTAAATATGCTGAAACAATAGGTTATCCAGTAATAGTTAGACCAGCTTATACATTAGGTGGAACTGGTGGTGGAATAGCTGATAATGAAGAACAATTAATAGAAATATTAGAGTCAGGATTACAATTAAGTACAATAGGACAAGTTCTTTTAGAAAAATCAATTAAGGGATGGAAAGAAGTAGAGTACGAAGTAATGAGAGACTCTTATGGAAATTGTATAACTGTATGTAATATGGAAAACATAGACCCAGTAGGTATTCATACAGGAGATAGTATAGTTGTAGCACCATCACAAACTTTATCAGACAAAGAATATCAAATGCTTAGAACATCAGCAATAAATATTATAAATGCTGTAGGAATTGAAGGTGGTTGTAATGTTCAATTTGCATTAAATCCAAACTCCTTTGAATATGCAGTTATAGAAATTAATCCTAGAGTTTCAAGATCATCAGCTTTAGCATCTAAAGCAACTGGATACCCAATTGCAAAATTAGCTGCAAAGATAGCCTTAGGATATGGTCTAGATGAAATTAAGAATGCAGTTACTCAAAAAACTTATGCTTGTTTTGAACCAACATTAGATTATGTAGTAGTTAAGATTCCAAAGTGGCCTTTTGATAAGTTCTTTACAGCAGATAGGGTTTTAGGAACTAAGATGATGGCGACAGGAGAAATAATGGCTATAGGTTCTAACTTAGAAGCAGCTTTATTAAAGGGAATAAGAAGTTTAGAAATAGGAAGATACTCATTATATCATCCAAAATTTAAGGAGTTAAGTATTCAAGAATTAAAATCAATGGTAGTTAAGCCAGATGATGAAAGATTATTTGCCTTAGCTGAAATGATAAGAAGAGATTATAGAATTGAAAGTATCTCTAAGATAACAGGAATAGATATATTCTTCTTACAAAAATTTAAATGGATAATAGAAGAAGAAAATAAATTAAAATCTAGTAAAATAGAAGATTTAGATAAAGAATGGTTACTAAATTTAAAGAAAAAGGGCTTTGCAGATAAGGCTATAGCAGATATGCTTAATGTTAGTGAAGATGATATTTATAAGTTAAGAAGTATATGGAATATAAAACCTGCATATAAGATGGTTGATACTTGCGGAGGAGAATTTGAAGCTTTATCACCATACTATTATTCAACTTATGAAGAATATGATGAAGTAGAAGTATCTGACAATAAAAAGGTAATAGTTATAGGTTCTGGACCAATAAGAATAGGGCAAGGTATAGAGTTTGATTATGCTTCAGTACACTGTGTAAAGTCATTAAAGAAAATGGGTATAGAAACTATAATAATAAATAATAATCCAGAAACAGTAAGTACGGATTTTAATATTTCTGATAAATTATATTTTGAGCCATTAACTGAAGAGGATGTATTTAATATAATTGAAAAAGAAAATCCATATGGTGTTATACTTCAATTTGGTGGTCAAACAGCCATAAAATTAGCTAATTTCTTAAAGGAAAAGGGAATTAAGACTCTTGGCACTACTGCTGATCAAATAGATATGGCTGAAGATAGAGAGAAGTTTGATGAATTACTAGAAAGTCTAGGAATTGATAGACCAAAGGGTAAGGGAATATGGAATATAGAAGAGGGATTAGAAGAAGCTAAGATATTAGGATTCCCAGTGTTAGTAAGACCATCTTATGTTTTAGGGGGACAAGGGATGGAAATTACTCATGATGAGGAAGAATTAAAATACTACTTAAAGAACGCTTTTGCAAAGGATAATAAGAATCCAATATTAGTAGATAAATATCTAATGGGTAGAGAAATAGAAGTTGATGCTATATCAGATGGCGAAGAAATATTAATACCAGGAATTATGGAGCACTTAGAAAGAGCTGGAGTTCATTCAGGAGATTCAGTTACAATGTATCCTAGCCAAAATATTAGCAAGAAGATTAAGAATAAGGTATTAGATTATACAAAAAAAATAGCAATCGCTATAGGAATAAAGGGTATGATAAATATACAATTCATAGAATTTGAAGGAGGACTTTATATAATTGAAGTGAATCCAAGAGCATCAAGAACTGTTCCATATATAAGTAAGGTTAGCAAAGTTCCAATAGTAGATTTAGCTACTAAGGTAATGCTAGGATGTAAATTAAGTGAGTTAGACTATGGTACAGGAGTATATAAGGAACCAGAATTAGTATCAGTTAAAGTGCCTGTATTCTCAACTCAAAAGCTTCCTAAAGTAGAGGTTTCATTAGGACCTGAAATGAAGTCTACTGGAGAAGTATTAGGAATAGGAAGAAATATTAAAGAAGCTTTATATAAGGGCTTTATAGCAGGAAATATGTATCCTTCAAATAAAAAGGGAAAGATATTAGCAACTGTAAAAGAGCATGATAAGAAGGAATTCCTTCCAATAGCTATGATGCTATCAGCTGCTGGATATAAGTTTGTAGCAACGAAAGGAACCGCAAAGCTTTTAAGTGAAGCCCATATAGAAGTAGAAGTAGTAAGGAAATTAGATGAAGAAGAACCAAATATATTAGATATAATTAAAAATGGAGAAGTTGATTTAGTTGTAAATACTCCAACAAAGGGTAATGATTCTAATAGAGATGGATTCCTAATAAGAAGAGCAGCAGTAGAGAGAAATATTGGTGTAATAACAGCATTAGATACATTAAGAGCAATAGCAGAAGTTATGGTACAGGGTTTAAATAAAAAAGATTTAGAAGTATTTGATATAACAAAATAAGAGTATAGATTATTAATAGAGAAAGAGGCCTTCATATAAATGAAAAGCCTCTTTCTCATATATATTATAGGATTATAATATATATGAAGGTATTTATTGTTTAAAGATTAGTGAATTTATGAAGGAGAAAAAGAAATGGAAAAATATAAAATGAGTTGGCAGAAGGATGGCATTGTTTTACGTTCCTTTGAATATGGACAAGCAGATAAGTATTATAGGGATTGTTTTGAAGTGTCAGATGAAGAAGTGAATAGATTAACTGGTTCAAGTGGGGATTTTAATTATGAAGGAGTAGTTAATTATTATAATAGGATTGTAGACGATACAGATAGATATGATTTTATGATTATTGATTCAGAAGGGAGATTTATTGGAGAAAGTGTTATTAACGAAATAGATTGGGAATTAAAATCTGCAAATTTTAGAATTGTTATTTTTAGAAAAGAAGGACGTTCAAAAGGTATAGGCTCATGGATAGTAGAAACTACTAGAGATTTTGCTTTTGAATGCTTAAAGCTTCATAGATTAGAATTAGAAGTATTTGCATTTAATCCAAGAGCAAAAAGAGCCTATGAAAAAGCAGGTTTTAAAGTTGAAGGAGTAAAAAAGGATGCTATTCTAGATGGAGATAAATACGAAGATGTTATTATTATGGCTATTTTAGAAGAGGAATGGAAGGCAATTAAGGAGTTAGAATAAATATTATATACAATATTTTTGAAGTGTAATTTAATATAATTATATAATAAACAATTTTATTTTACATAAATTTCTAAATGGATATTTTTTTATAAATTTTTACAAAAAGATAGTTAAAATTATTGACAATGAACGTATGTTCGGTTAATATAAATATAAAGATAGAACTTATGTTTGCTCGGAGGGGTTATAATGAATAATGATGTTTTTGTAAAATTAAATTATAAAACAATTGGAGAATTTAAGAGCATAATAGTAGATAGACAACATAAAGATTATGATAATAATAAATATATGATTTGTACAGGAAAGTACGACAAAGATGGATGGACATTTGTATTTAAGGCGAATAGTTTAAAAGAAGCAGAGGACTTTATAAGTAAGAACTCTATAAAGAAAAGTAATATAATTAGCAAAAGAAGAATAATTGAAGACAACATCTCACTAATGAATAGTGATAAAATACATATTCCAGCTTGGATATAAGTGGTGCTGTGGCACAATGTAAAATGAAGAAATAAACTCCTAAAGGAGTTTATAATAAAATATATATTTTTAGTGATTTGGAACAAATTACTAAAAATAATTCTTCATTTTACATTCTAAGTTTTTAATTAGGAGCTGTGCAACAGCTCTATTTTTATTTAAGTTATTAATTACTCTATATGTAAGGGTAATTTTATTGTAAATGTAGTTACATCCTTATTACTATTTACATGTATACTACCATTATAACTATAGAGTAGTTCTTTAACTATATATAAGCCAAATCCATTATCACCATTTTTATTTGTCTTAGTTGAAAAGCCCTCTTCAAATATTTTTTCAATAAGCTCCGCATTAATTTCTGGACCGTTATTTTGCACAGTTATAATTAGGTAATTATAACTATAATAACTTTTAATCATTAATAGACCTTTTCCATTTAAGGCTTCAACAGAATTCCTAACAATATTAGAAAGGATTCTCTGAAGGTCTAATTCTTTTATATTGGCATGATTAAGATCAGCTTGTTCATCTATAAGAATATCAACTTCTTTTAAATCAGTAGTATTTATTACTTGGGCAATAATTGATAGGTTACTGCTTATAACCTTAACTTGAGATGAGATATCATATCCATCTATTACTCCCTTTAATAACTTACCTAGTTTTTCATAGTCATTCATAAGATAAGTTCCATATAAATAAGATATTTGTGACCCATAGTCATGTTTAATCTTCTTTAATTCATTAATTTTTGATGTTAATTCTTTATTTAAGCTATTAATTTCCTTTGCTTTCTTATCTATACTGGCAAAATATAATGTGATAAAAATTATAAATGCAGCTAAAAATATAAATACTATTTCTTTAAAAAGTGGATTATCTTTGTCATTATATATTAGTAGAAAGGATATTGTAAAATCTACAGCTATGGTAGTTATTATTAAAGTAAATATAGAAAAGATTCTTGATTTAATAATCAAATTTATCTTATTAATAGATTTTATATTAGTTATTATTAAGTAGGATACTATAAATTGAGGCAAATACATAATTAATATGTTGGCATAAATTGTATTTACATTTGTATTATTTATTATAAATACAAATACAATAAAGGATATAATCATGGTTATACCAAAGATTAAATATACTATTGTAAATCCAATTGTTGCTCCGAGTTTATCGTTTTTATAAGCAAAAAGCATTAAAAATAATAATTGAGCAATATGAATAATTATAATAGATAAACTTGAATTACCAAGAAAGTAAGTGAGTGAAGTTATAATTATCCAAAGTAATATTACTAATATAACTAAGTGACTTTTGTTTTTTTTATGTTCTTCATTAACGCAATAATTTATTACAAATACAAATAGAAAGCTTTGAAGAATACTATTTATTGTATCTATTATTCCTGTGTACATATCATCATTCCTTTTATCATAAGTTTTTTAGTGGTTTTGATATTTTTCTCTAAGCCTACCATTAAAATTGAAATAGTAAATATAGTTGTTGCAAGATATGATAGAAATAAGATAAATTTATGTAATATATTCATTAATTTCTCTCCTTATATAAAAGTGGTTATTAAACATAAATCTAGACTACATGTAGGTTGTCCAAACTATTGCTTAGGAAAACAATTAATATTAAAATGTTACTATTTATTGCACATTATATTGTATAATAATTTCAACAACATTCCTGTATTACTTATATAATAAATTTACTATCTATTTCTGTAATTTCAGCATTATTTGTTTTGAATTTTAACATTTCATTAAAAGATGTATTAGTTATGTAACATTGTAAGCACATAATTACAGCACTATGGGTTACAATTACAACATCATCAGTGTTTTCATTAATAATTTTATGTAAAGCTATTATAACTCTTTGCATCATATCCTCATATGATTCACCGTTTGGCGGTGGATTAAAGCGCCTATTACCTTTCCATTCCTTATACTCTAGAGGATATTTATCCTCTACATCTTTCCATATTAGACCTTCCCACTGACCCATATTAATTTCCTTAAGATCTTCAGCTATAATATATGGAACATTGCTAATTTCACTTATTATTTTTGCTGTTTTCAATGCTCTTTTCTGAGGGCTTGTATAAATTTTTTTGAAGTTATAATTAAGACCTTTTAATTTATTACTTAATTCCATTGCTTGATTTATTCCAATTTCATTAAGTTCTATATCATGACTGCCTTGAATTCTACCCTGGACATTCCAATCAGTTTTACCATGTCTTATAAAAATTAATTTCATAACTACCTCTCAATATTAATTTATATATTTTATTTAATATTATTATAAACTAGGAGTACAAAATATTCTATAAAAAGTGTAATTATAACAAAGAGGCTGTCTAAAACAGCCTCTAAATATAATATATTATATTTTTATATATCTAATAGATTTTTAGTATAGTCACTATAAAGATCTCTTAACTTTTTCATGTTATCTTCTAATTCGTTAAGTAAATCAGAAGCTAATGAATATTCTTCATTAGAAATAGCGGTTTTAATTCTAGTGAATAAACCCTTTGAAGTATAAGTATCCTTCATTATATAATGTCTTAAGTTATTTATTGTCATCCAATTAGAAATGTCTAAGTCAAGTGCATTGTTTGAATGCAATAATTTAAAGCTTCTTACTTCTGCGGCATGATTTAAAATAATTCTATGAATAATATCAGTTGTCCATCTTTGAAGTATAGCAAGTTTAAAGCTATTTATTAATTGATCACTAAATACATTATTTCTTTTTAATACACTTAATTTTTCAGAGCATTTATCTAAATGAATTAGATTTTCATAAACTGTAGAAGGAGCTTCTCCAAAGTAGCTATTTCTTTCATCATCACTATAGAATTCAAATACATCTTCTTCACTTCTATAAGCTCTATCTTTTTCTAGATACTCTGCAGCCTCACCAGGTTTCTTAGAAAGTTCTAATAATAAATCTTCTTCAGTTTTGTTATCTTGAAGAGCATATAAGATTCCATCAAGCATAGCCATATAAGAAACAGATAAAGTTAAATATATATTACTATGTGGGTTTGGAGATCTAAGTTCAAATCTAGTTGCAAGAGGATTTGCTAAGTCTCTTATTAAGCCTATTAATATAGTTCTGTTTCTTGATGGATTATCAGGAGATAAACCAAGAGAAGTAACTATACATATTGGAGCTTCAAAACCAGGCTTTAATCTCTTAAATGCACCATTAGTAGTTGATATAAAAGGATTCATTATTTCGTAATTCTTAAGGACTCCCATTATAGCTCCATATCCTATTTTACTTAAGAAATCATCCTTTGTAGCAGTAAATAGGTTAATTCTCTTTCCATTATTTAATTTTAAGCTAACACCTAAATGTACGTGCATTCCTGAACCAGCTACGTCATCTATAGGCTTAGGTTTAAAGGTAACATCTAAACCATGTCTTCTAAAAGTTTCTTGAGTTAATATTTTTACAAAAATTTCATTATCAGCAGCTTGTATTGCATCTGCATATTTCCAATCTATTTCAAGTTGCTCCATTATATGATTAAATTGTCCATTGTTATCTAATTGAGATTTAACTCCGCCCACTTCTTTATGTCCCATTTCAGGCTCAAATCCATATGCTTCCATAAGTAGAAGAGTTTCTTCAAGAGCAGTTCTTACTGAACCCTTAGTTCTTGTCCAATATTGTTCTTGTAAAACTTGAGAAGTTGATAATTCTTCAATATGAGCTTGCTCATTTGGGGTTTTAACCCAGAATTCTAATTCTGTTGCAGATGTAACAACAATTTCATCTATATCATCATAAGTAATTTTAAAAGGCTTTAAAGTTTCAGGTTTGTTTTTAAAGATATCTAAAAGAGTTGATTTAAAAGTATTAATAGCAGATTGTAAGATGTTTCTTGAACATACAGGTCTATTATTATGAATTAAAAATGAAGGAATTCTAAGAGTACCAACAGGTTTATTAGTAAGATAATCTATATGATCATAGTTATAGTCAATAAACCAATTAGCATCAAGGTCAGCTACCATATCTACCTTTGCATCGTTTAAAGTAGCTATTCCAGGAAGAACAACTGATGAACCATCTGTTTGGATAGCAACTCCATTTAAGAATGAATCTATATCATCTAGGAAAAGTCTAGCCGGGATTTTTTCATCAGTATCATTTCCTGATAAGTCGATTCCAACAATGGATACGAATTTTATTTCAGGATGGTCATTAAATATTGTGAATAGGTCATCTTTATTGTGCTTTGCTTTTGGAATTAAATATATTAAGTCTTTCATAGAGGTATTCTTTGCTAAAAGTCAGCAAAGAAAATTTCACTTCCTTTCAATTAAAATCGAATATTAAACTGGTATAGACATCATAATATTCGGAAAATTAAATAATTTATAAAAAAATTCTATTATATCCATGCTATGGTGTCAATGATTAAATTTGTTAATAACTAAAAATTTTTTTTCTTAAAATTTTTAGTTATAGCATTAAATTTCATAAATCAATTACAAATAATAAATTTATAGATTTATCATGAAGAAAGGTATAAAATAAAAGGTAGGATTAAAGAAAATGGAGTGAGTTAATTGGACAATAAAAACAGGCCAATAGGTTTTTTTGATTCAGGAGTTGGTGGTTTAAGCGTATTAAGAGAAGCTATAAAGATAATGCCTAATGAGGATTATATATATTTTGGAGACTCTATCAATGCACCTTATGGAATGAAAACTGTAGAGGAAGTTAGGGAATTAACTTTTAAAGCAGTTGAATTACTACTAAATAAGGGCGTTAAAGGAATGGCTATAGCTTGCAACACTGCAACAAGTGCAGCGGTAGCTGATTTAAGAAAAATATATCCAGATCTACCTTTAGTGGGAATAGAACCAGCTCTAAAACCAGCTGTTGAACTTAGAAAAAATGGAGATATATTAATTATGGCTACAGCTATGACATTAAAAGAAGAAAAATTTAAAAGGTTAATGGATAAATATAAGGAGAGAGCATCTATAATACCAGTACCATGCCCAGGTCTTGTTGAGTTTATAGAAGCAGGAGAATATAAAGGTAAGGCTGTAGAAGAGTATCTTTTAGAAAAAATAAATACATATAGAGATGGTAAAATATCTTCAATAGTATTGGGATGTACTCATTATCCATTTATAAAAGAAACATTATCAAGAATTGTTGGTGAAGATGTTAATATTATAGATGGAGGATTAGGGACTGCTAGAGAACTTAGAAGAAGGCTAAGCGAAAAAAATTTATTATCAGAATCTAGAGAAAAAGGAAATATTGAAATTATAAATTCTTCTAATAAGAAAGAAGTACTAGATTTAAGTCATGAATTATTAATGAATTAAGAAAACTCCGAAAGGAGTTTTTATTTTTGTTTTAAATTTAAAAAAAATATTGTTAAAATGTTGACAAAAACGGGAAGAGTTGATATATTATAGTAAAGAGAAAATTCAGAAAATTCGATAAATTAACGATATTTTTTGGGGGGGAAGATTTATGGAAATTAAAGTAAGAGAAGTATTAGGGGAAGATATAACTATAGAAGATGCTATATTATTAAGAGAAATGATTAGGAATAGTCTTAATATTGGAGTTTTATTAGATTTTGATGGATTTAAAAGAATTCCTACAACATTTCTAAATATGTTATTTGGAGATCTTATTAATAGTTTCGGTAGAGATTTTATTTTTCAACAAGTTGGTGTTAAAAATTTATCAAATACTACTGATTATTCAAGAGTAGTTCTAGGAACTACCTTTAAATAATAAAATGAAAAAACTAATTATTAAAATCGGTAAGAAGGAATTGTATTAATGCAATTCCTTCTTATCCTTTATTTAGGGATAATATGAAGAATGCTTTATAGCTTCAATTATGTGTTGTTTTTACTTTTAAATAATATATAATTACTATAAGAGATAAATATAAATTTTACCTAAAGGCTAGCCTTTAGAAGAATTGATAATGATGAAAGTGTAAATAATAAGTAAGGATTTACATTGAAAGGAGATTTTATATGAAAAACCCAATAGTAACTATAAATATGGAAAATGGAGGAGTTATTAAAGCAGAATTATATCCAGAAGTAGCTCCTAATACAGTTAAAAATTTTATAAGCTTAATAAATAAAGGTTTTTATGATGGAGTTATATTCCATAGAGTAATACCTGGATTTATGATTCAAGGTGGTTGTCCAGATGGAACAGGAATGGGTGGCCCAGGATATAGTATTAAAGGTGAATTTAATAGAAATGGATTTAAAAATGACTTAAAGCACTCAAGAGGTGTTTTATCTATGGCTAGAACTATGGTTCATGATTCAGCAGGAAGCCAATTCTTTGTAATGGTAGCAGATGCTCCACATTTAGATAATCAATACGCTGCTTTTGGTAAGGTTATAGAAGGTATGGAAGTTGCTGATGAAATAGTAAAGGCTAAGAGAGATTATAATGATAAGCCGCTTGAAGATCAAAGAATGCTTAAAGTTACTGTTGATACTTTTGGCGAAACTTACGACGAACCAGAAACTGTAGGAAGATAACATAAAAAAGGGGGAGTGGAGAGGAATATGCTTAGCAATAATAAGTGCATATTAGTTCATAATATACCAGAAGAGGAACTTAAGGAATTAAAAAATGATGAGTTTAAGGTAGTAGAAGTATCAAGGGAAATGGCAGAAATGACAGTATATGATATTTTAAATGGACTAAGATTTGAAACTGTTAATGCAAATTTACCTAATGAAGCTGTTATTTTATTTAATGGATTCTCAGACGAGGAAATTAAATCAGCTATAACAACAATTAGGAAGAGATATAAAGAAGGAATATTTGCCACAGTGACACCTTCTTCAATTCAATGGAAATTTAGTTATTTAATTGAGCATTTAATTGAAGAAAGAGAATGGTATTTAAGAAATCAGAAGGGAAGAGCTTAAGTGAGCAGAGTTGGCGATAAGATAAAGGAAGCTAGAATAAAAAATGGATTAAGTCAAAAGGCTTTAGCTAAAAAGCTAGGAGTTGCAGAAAAGTTTATTAATGAAGTTGAAATGGGAAGAAGAATAGCTCAAGAATCTTTTATTGATAAAGCATCAAAAATATTAAAGGCTGATTTTAATGATGTTAGCATGGTAGTAACAGATGAAGCTTTATTAGAAGAAAGAAAAATGATGAAGGATTTAAAAACTAATTCTTCTGCTAAGAATAATAATTCAAAGCAGGAAGAGGTTTGGACAAATGCCTTTTCATCAGTATTAAAAAATGTTCCTATATTCGATTATACTTTAAAGAATAGCAAGGGATATAAGGAGTTACCAATTCACTCAAATAAAGTTGAAGGCTTCAATCAAGACAAAGTTTTATACTTAGAAATTCAAGATGATGAAATGTCTGGCTTTAGAATGTTAAAAGGAGATTTAGCCTTTTCTAGTATAGTTAAAGAACCTACTAATAATGGTATTTTCCTAGTTGAATATAAGGGAAAAAGAGCTATAAGACAGATAAAGTTATTAGGAAATTCTAAGGCTTTATTAGTTAGTAATGGTGGAACTCTTTTAACAGAAACTATGAACTTAAACGAGATTTCTGTAGTAGCAAAGCTAGAGAGATTAGAAATAAAATTATAAAATAATTATAAGCATTAGAGATGAAATGTAACATTTCATCTCTTTTTTTGTTGTTAACAATAAAAATAGTTAATATTAACTTTAATAGATATTTGAATTTATATATCACATGAATTTCAGTAGTCATATATTAGTACAAATAACTTTTTGAGGTGATAGTAATAGAAAATATAAATTCAAATAAAATAAGTTCTGGGCTAGGACTAGCTCAAAATATATCTAAAAACTTACTTGGGAAATTAGGGTTAAATGTTGGATTAGGGCAAGATGGAAATAGCACCATAGAAGTTACTATTATATCAGGAGATACTACAGAAAACATAAGAACTGCAGTTGAGAGTATTGGGGGAAGCTATTATGACTTAGGCTATGGATTTGGTTTAGTAACAATTTCTATAGAAAATATAATTAAGCTAGCCAATATTCCATCAATTGAATATATTGAATTACCAAAGCAATTATATACTACAGATGCTAGTAGTAATAGAGCAGCTTGCGTTCCGGTTGCTAGAAGTGCCTATGGAATTGAAGGCGAGGGAGTTTTAATAGGTTTTATAGATACTGGAATAGATTATACTCATCCTGCCTTTAGAAATAGCGATGGAACTACTAGGATAGATTATATTTATGATTTAAGCGAAGGTGGTAAGCCTTATAGTAGAGAGGATATAGATAAGGCTCTAAGTAGCCAAGACCCATATTCTATTGTTCCATCTATTGATACTGTTGAACATGGAACCCATGTAGCAGGTATAGCTTGTGCAGGAGGAAAAATTAATAGTCAGTATTATGGTGTAGCACCTAAAAGTTCTATAGCTATGGTTAAATGCACAAGAGGTAATTTTGCTTTAAGCAGCAATATTATGAAGGGATTAAAATTTTTAATAGAAGCAAGTAAATTCTTAAAGAAGCCTTTAGTAGTTAATATTAGTCTTAGTACTAATGATGGAGCACATAATGGGACGAGCCTTTTAGAACAATATATTTCTACTGTATCAACATTAGAGAGAGTTACTATAGTAATAGCAGCTGGCAATGAAGGAGATGCATCACATCATATTGGTGGAAATTTAGAAAGGCAAAATAGAGTTTCTATAAATGTTGCAGCAGATGAACCAGGGATAATATTGAATTTATATAAGCCTGTTTTATCAGATATATCTATTAGAATAACTAGTCCTGCTGGAGCAACAAGTGGAGATATAACCATTAGAGAGGGATATTACCAAGGAACAATAGGAATGGATAGATATCAGCTCTATTATTCAGGTCCAAAGCCTTTTGATATAGTTGGAGAAATTACTATTGCTATATTATCAGGTGGACAATATATATTATCAGGGCAATGGGAAATTAGTATTAATTTATTAAATCAGTATAGTGGAATTTATGATATGTGGCTACCTATTAGAGAAGGCCTAAATGTTAATACTAAGTTTTTACAACCTACTATTTTAAATACTTTAGGGATACCAGCTACAGTAACTAATGTTATAGCAGTTGGAAGCTATAATTATTTAACTAATAATATATCACCTTTTAGTGGAAGGGGAAAGGAAACAATTTACCAGCCTATTAGACCAGACTTAGTTGCCCCAGGGGAAGGAATAGTATCACCCATTCCTAATAGAAGTTTTGATTCTAAAAGTGGTACATCAATGGCTACCCCACATGTTTCAGGAATAGCAGCTTTAATGATGGAGTGGGGAATAGTTAAACAAAATGATCCATATCTTTATGGAGAAAGACTTAAGTATTTTTTAGTAGTGTCTGCCAACAGGAATAGAACAGAAATAACGTATCCAGACCCAACTTGGGGTTATGGGGAGGTTTGTTTAGATTCTGCAATTAAGAGAGTGATAGAAAATATAGGTTTCTCTAATAATCAAAGAGGAAATAAATTAAGTAATAAGAATAGGAGGGGGGATAAAAATACTAATATGAAGAAAATAGAAGAGTTTATAAATAGAATAGAACAAAATATAGATACTAGTGAAGATAATGAAGTTATTGGTATATTTGTAGAATATAATTCAGTAGAGCAATTAATGAAAATAGAAGATATACTTAATACATCTGTTACAGTATTAGATAATAATTATGCAGTAGTATTTATACCTTTTAATAAGATAAATGACATTCTTCCTTATATAAAAGATGTAGCATCTATAGAAATTTATTCAATATATACATTAGAGCAAATATCTCCTGTAGATGCTAGTGGAGCAAGTTTATTTCATAACAATCCATTTCTTCAGTTAAATGGGCGAGGAGTTATTATTGGAATTATAGATACAGGAATAGATTATTTAAATAGAGAATTTATGAAAGAAGATGATACCACAAGAATTTTAAGGATATGGGATCAAACAATAAATAGCAATCAAAATATATATGGGGTTAAAGTTGGAACAGAGTATAAGGAAGAAGATATTAATAGAGCTATACAAGAAAGTAAAAATGGAGGAGATCCTTATTCAATAGTAAATACTAAGGATACAATAGGCCATGGAACAGCTATGGCAAGTATAACTGGAGCTAGAGGCTATAATCCAGACCTTATAGGAGCAGCTCCTAATTGTGATTTTGCCATAGTTAAACTAAATGAAGCCCCTAGAATTATACAAAGTAGAGCAGGGTTAAATGATGTTAAACCTGGCAGATATACAAGTATAGATATATATTTAGGAATTAGATATTTATCAAGATTAGCTAGTGATCTTGGTAAACCATTAGTAATGTGTATTCCAGTAGGCACCAATACAGGCTCTCATGATGGAACAAGTGAAATTGAAGGAGCAATAGATTTTATCAGCAAACAAGCTGGAATTGTATGTGTTACAGGAACGGGGAATGAAGGAGATACTGACACCCATACAGAAGGGAAATTTGCAGGAGCTAATGATATTAATACCATAGAAATTAAGGTTGGGAAGAGTCAAAAGAGTTTAAACTTTCAAATATATGTACAACAGCCAGATAGAGTGTCTTTAGGAATAGTATCACCATCAGGAGAAGTAATAGAAAAAATACCAGCTAAATTAAATAAAGTGGAAAATATAAGTTTTGTTTATGAAGGCACTAAAATGAGGGTTTATTACTATTATCCAGATCCTATTACAGGGGCAGAAATAATAAGTATTGAAGCAAGAAATCTAAGGGAAGGTATATGGCAGTTTAAATTATATGGAGATTATATTGTTGATGGAAGGTATTGGAGTTGGCTACCTCAAAGAAGCTTATTAGATGAAGAAACAAAATTTCTAAGTCCAAGCCAATATACAACATTAACTATTCCAGGCACATCAAAGGGCGCCATAGTTTCAGCTTTTTATAATCAGAATAATAATGCCATAGTTGGTCAGTCAGGAAGAGGTTTTACTAGAGATGGAAGAATAAAGCCAGACGTAGCTGCAGGAGGAATTAATGCCCTAGTAACTACTCCAGGAGGTGGAACTAGAACCATTAGTGGCTCATCTGTAGCAACAGCTGTTATGTCAGGATGTTGTGCTCTTTTATTACAATGGGCAATTGTAGATGGAAATAATAAAAAAATATATCCTACAGAGTTAAGAAGTTATTTAATTAGAGGAACTGATATGAGAGTGGGAGAGAAATATCCTAATGAGCAATGGGGATATGGGACAATAAATATGAAGAAAGTCTTTGATGGTATAAGGGAAAACCTAACAGGCGGAGTAGAAAATACTAGGGATAAATAATAGCTATATTAAAATTATTTATAAGAAAGGTTAGTATGTTTATATAAGATATATAATTAGAACCAAAATTAAAGGCATGCATATATTAATTAAAGGAGAAATTATAAAGGAGTAATATATGGCTCAGGGTAGGTTGAAAGTTCAATGCTTTGTAAATGAAACTTATTTGCCTGTAAATAATACAAGAATAACAGTAAGACCATCTGAAGGTGGTACAAATACTAATGAAATAGTACTAACTACAAATTCAATGGGGGAATCTCAAATTGTAGATTTAGAAGCACCACCATTAGAATATTCCGAACAACCCACAGGAAGAACCCCTTATAGCATGTATGATATATTAGTTGAAAGGGAAGGATTTCAAAGTATATTAATAAACAGATGTCAGGTATTCCCTGATGAGTTAGCAATACAACAATGTAATCTTATAGAATCTTCAGGTATATTGACTAGAATGGAAAATATTAATATACCACCTAATACAGCTAACTTTCCACAAAATCAGCAAGGTGGAAATGTAAATGAAATAATAAATATAGGACCAAATACATTGAATGGTAATTATCCAGAAAAAATTCCTGAAGAAGTGGATAAACCTCTTCCACCACCGACTAGTGGAGTAGTTTTACCAAAACCTGTTGTACCAGAATTCATAGTAGTACATGCAGGAGGTCCTAATAACACATCAGCAGCAAACTATAAGGTTTTATATAAGGATTATATAAAAAATGTAGCTTCTTGCGAAATTTATTCAACTTGGCCAGAAAGTACTATAAGAGCAAATGTATATGCAATAATTTCATTTACATTAAATAGAATATATACAGAATGGTACAGGGGAAAGGGAAAAAACTTTGATATAACAAATTCTACAGCTTATGATCATGCTTTTACTTATGGAAGAAACATATTTGAAAGTATAAGTGCTGTTGTAGATGATATCTTTGCAACTTATATAAGAAGGATAGGAAAAAAACAGCCTTTACTAACACAATATTGTGATGGAAAAAATGTTACTTGTCCTGAATGGATGACACAATGGGGAAGTAAGTACTTAGGAGATCAAGGAAAAACACCTTATGAAATTTTAACTAACTTTTATGGAAGTGATATAGAGCTAGTAACTGCAGAACAAGTTAAAGGTATTCCAAAGTCTTATCCTGGATATGATTTAATAGTAGGATCAACTGGATCAGAAGTACAAGCTATACAAGAATATTTAAATAGAATATCACAAAACTACCCTTTAATTCCTAAGGTGGCACAGGATGGGATTTTTGGAGAAAATACAGCTGAAGCTGTTAAAGTTTTTCAAGGAGTATTTAATTTACCAAAGACTGGTGTGGTAGACTATGCAACTTGGTATAAGATTTCTGATATATATGTTGGTGTAAGTAGAATAGCTGAACTTAGAAGAAGTGCAAAATCTGTAGAGAGAATCTTTATACCACCAAGGTCTTTCGATAATTATTATGATAGAACAGTACCAAGATTTAATTATTTTGATGATATGCAATAATAATGAGGCTGTCTAGCAATGTAAGGTTATTAATTAAAGATGTAAAATAATTTATTATTTTACATTCTAGGTTTTTAATTAGAGATTGTTCAGGCAGTCTCTTTATTATTATGAAATATAATAAAGAATATTTATTATTTGACGATAATATATCTGTTTATTTATGCATATTAGATATACAATAATAGATGGATATTTTAAATACAATAATAGGAGGAAAATTTATGAAAGGTACTGTGGTTTCCACATGGATCAGAACCTGTAGAGATTTATATGGAGATAATACAATAAACCAGTGTTTAAGAAAAGTTAATTGGCCAGAAAATATTATTTTTTCGCCACTAGAAGATGTAGAAGATGAGAAAATCTTTACATTAATCGATATTATAGCAGATAATGTTGGAGTTTCAGTTAAAGATTTATGGAAGGTAATAGGGGAGAATAACTTAAATAAGTTTGCTGAAGATTACCCTGTATTTTTTAAAAGAGTTACTCTATATAAGTTTTTAAAATCCCTAAACTTTATTCATTCTATAATTATGAAAAAGGTAAAAGGTGCAAAGCCACCTAAAATGGCTATTACACCAATATCGGAAAATAGTATTAATCTCAAATATATTTCTAAAAGAGAATTAAATGATTCTGAAATTGCTGTAA
>NZ_JABUTB010000003.1:67898-138222 GCF_021443865.1 Clostridium sp. | reverse complement strand
TAGTATAACAAGTAATAAAAGGTATTTAATTAGCAATTTATTATCTAAAATAGGATTTAAGAGATTGGAATTAAAAATAGCAATACCTATATTTTTAATAGTAACCTTAGTAGGAATACCTATAATAGGACCTATAAAGGCATTAGTTATGGGGGGGATTTCAGGAATAATTTCTATGATAATGAGCCATATTGTTATTAGGCCATTAAATGATATTATAGATAGCATAGAAAATAATAATTTTGAAGAAATAGATAGAAGTATAAAAACTAATGATATATTAGAAAGAGTATATAATGGTATTTCTAAGTTAAAGGGAAGCATTAGTCATGATTTAACTTCTGCTAATTTAACTTTAAATGAATTAAGTGTCTTTACTCAATCAATGTATAAAACTACTGAAAAAATGAAAAAGGCAACTGAAGAAATAGCATCTTATTCAGGACAAGTATCAGTATTAGCAGAAAAACAAGAATTAAGTACAGAAGTATTAGTTCAACAAACTAATGAGAATATTATTGCTTTAAAGGACTTAGTTAAGATTGAAGATAATAATAAAAAAGAATTAGTAAAATCAGTAGAAAAGATAAATGAGAGTCACATAAGTGTGGACAAGTCTAGTGAAGGAATTAAGGCTGTTTTAGAATCATTTATGAATGTAAAAGAAAAGGGACAAGTTCTTGAGAAAAAGGCTAATGATATAACTAATATAGTATCAATAGTATCAGGAATTTCAGATCAAACTAATCTTTTAGCTTTAAATGCTTCAATAGAAGCTGCAAGAGCAGGTGAGCAAGGAAGAGGGTTTGCTGTAGTTGCAGATGAAGTTAGGAAACTTGCAGAACAATCACAACAAGCAGTAAAGGATATAAATAGTAATTTATCTCACTTTGCAGAAGAAATTAAGTCATTAGTTATAAGTATAGAGAATCAGTATTCTTCTTTAGAAATAGAAACTTCAAATTTAGATAAGGTAAGAGTTGTAAGTTCAGAAGCCAACGATTTAATAAGAGTAGTTTCTAATGAAACTAAGGAAGCTATAAATAAATTAAATAGTGAAGTATCATCTGTTGAAGAAATGAATAATACCATTAGGACTTTATCTGAAATAGCAGCTGAAAATGCAGCATCTTCACAACAGGTAAATCAAAACATAGAAGAATTTACTAAGAGTATTAATGAAATGATAGAAGCTCTTCAAAAAATTAAAGATGTAGAAGAGAATTTTATTACTGATGAAAATGAGTACTAAAAATTAATAATGTAGAGTGTAAAATAAAGAATTATTTTTACACTCTACATTTTTTGTTGTAGATTTCTACTAGACCTAAGAATTAATTTAATTCTTTTTTATGTTTATAATAAAATAATACTGTTTGAATAATAAATATTAAGCTAAGTAATCCAAAGAATGGATATAAGGAACCGATAAGTTTAGAAAATCCAATTCTTGATATAGGTAATGCAATTAAAATAACTATAAATATGCCTTTCTTAAAGTCTATATTGAAGCTGTGATTTATAGTTTTACTAATTGAATAAACATCTGAAACTTCTGTAGAAAACATTTCAAGTAATATGACCACTAATAATAAGGCTTGAATTATATTTCCAAAAGGTTGAGCAACAAATAAAAGTGGAATTTCAAACTTATGTATATAGGGTTGGTTTATCATAAGTAGAAAATTAATTGCAGCACTTAAAAGCATTAGTCCTAAGGCACCTAAAGCAATTCCAAAGAACATAGTTTTAGGTTTTCTTATTTGATTGCTTAAAGGAACTAAAACTCCTAGGCAGCAAAGTGTATTATATCCTGCATAGAGAAGCGTAGATAATGCTATGCCCTTCTTGGTAGGCTCAAAGTTTGTTAATTGTTTAAGGGAAACCATATCCTTGCAGAACATAAAATATAATAAGGTAATAAGAGTGATGGTAATAATTAATATTGGAACAATAAAAGAGTTTACTTCAATTAATCCATTAGTATCTCTTAATAAGAAAAAGATAGCAAATACCACCATTATTAACGAGCCTATAATTTTTGGAATTCCAAAAAACTGATGTATTAAAGCACCACTACCAGCCAAAATTATAGAGGCACTAGAAATTAAATAAAGCGTAGTTATTACTCCAGTGATTTTACCAAGGATATTTGGACTAACAATTTTTATAACATCACCATAAGAGTTTAGCTTGTACTTAATACTTATTTTGGAAACTATAGAACCGAGAACAACATAAAATATACCACAGGCTATAATTCCTAAGAAACTTAATACACCATATGATGTAAAAAATTCTTTGATTTCTTGCCCAGATGCTAATCCAGCACCAACTATTGTTCCTATAAAAACAACAGAAACTTGAAAAATTCTAGAAAGTTCATCCTTCATTTAAAATCCTCCTAAATTGTATCTACTAACAATATATAAAAGTTATTAGCCTTTTATTCCTTTAGTTTTAACTTTGAAATTACATAAAGATAAGCTATAGAAATATGAAAATGAATAAGCTATCTAATTTTAGGAAAAATAACTTTAAGGAAGTTTAAGGAGGAATTAAGTTGAGAAAAAGAATTTTATCATTATCTTCTTTATTGTTATTTTTACTAATGATGTTTTCGGCCTGTTCAAAAACAAATGATAAAGCAGAAGAAATAGATATGTTTGGTCTACAAAAGGCCTTTGATTTGGCAGATGAATACTTAGGGTTAATTAAAAATAATGATATAGAAGCAGCTAATAAATTGTGTACAGAAAAATTACTAAAGAGCAATAATAATATATCAACAGGAACTTCAGAGATAATAGCATATGCTCCTGATAATGTAATAGAATCTACAAAATCAGCATTTATATTGTTTAATGTAATACGAAATTCATCAGCAGAGCCTAAGTGTGATTTAGATAGTTATGCAATTAAAGTTATAAAAGAAAATGATACTTATAAAGTAGATGAAGTAAAGGCTACAAATTTAAAACAAGTATTTGTTAAAAATAAAGCTTTACGCATTATTGGTGAGGATGGTGGAAAGAGCGATTTAATTATTTCTTTAAATAGTATGCCAAAGGATTCCTACTTAAAGGAAAACAAACTTATGCTTTATAAAGAAAAGGTACCATCAGATAATTTTGGACCAGTATCATTAGGATATAAGGGTAATAAAATAGCCATATCAACAGTAAGTGGAAGTAGTGCTTTTATCTCTATTGCATATATTCAAGAAAGTAAAGAAACACAAGGTGCAAGTAGTCAAGGTGATGAAGGGGGAAATAGTAATCAAGAAGGGGCTAATGAAACAAGTAACTTAGAAGAATTACTTGATAAACCTATAGCAAAAAAAGTAATTCCTGTAGATATGTATAATGGAGTAAAAATAAATAATTTAGTATTTACATTTGAAGAAAGATATTTAATTACTGAGTATTTAAATTCTAACTTAGTTAAGAGAATAAAGGTATATAACAGCGCTAGTGGTGACTTAATAGAATTAGACTTTGATGAAATGTTTAATGATGATAAATATAATGTTGAGCTTCTTTATTTTAAAAAGGATGAATTTAATATTAAGGTAACTAGTAAAGATAATGCAGAAGATATAAATGAAGATATTCTTGGAGAATATAAAGTGGATATAGAAGAAAAAGAAATTAAAAAAGTATAGAAAACTCTTAACATATATAAATAATGTAGTAGAATAAAAGTACAACTTAAATAAATAAAGTGGTACTTTTATTTTTTGGAGGAATTATGAAGAAGTGGAATGATAAAAGATATCATAGTTTAAATTATTATCTTAGAAGTAAATTTGATGAAAAAGTATATAAAATATCTTTAGATGGGGGATTTAATTGTCCAAATAGAGATGGTAAAGTAGCAAAAGGTGGATGTACTTTCTGTAGTGCAAGAGGATCGGGGGACTTTGCAGGAAGCAGAATACTATCAATAACTAAGCAATTTGAAGATAGAAAAGATATGATGGAGAAAAAATGGAAGGATGGGAAGTTAATTGCTTACTTCCAAGCATATACTAATACTTATGCTCCAGTTGAAGAGCTTAGAAGAAAATATAATGAAGCATTATCTCAAGAAAATGTAGTTGCCATATCTATTGCAACAAGACCAGATTGCGTAGATGACGATGTTTTAGATTATTTAACTGAATTAAATGAAAAGACATATTTAATAGTGGAACTTGGATTACAAACTATAAATGATAAGACGGCTAAGGAATTTAATAGAGGATATGACTTTGAAGTTTTTGATAATACATTAAAAAGATTACTTGAAAGAAATATTGAAGTGGTTGCTCATACAATCTTTGGACTACCAGGAGAAACAGAAGAAGATATGTTAAAAACTGTTGATTACATAGCTCATTCAGGGGCTAAGGGAATTAAGTTCCATTTACTTCACTTAATGAAGGGAACTAAAATGGTAGAGAAATATGAAAGTGGAGAACTAAAACTATTAACTCAAGAACAATATATAGATTTAGTTTGTAAGGGAATAGCAAGAATACCAGAAGAAATGGTAGTTCATAGACTTACAGGAGATGCACCTAGAGACTTACTAATAGGTCCAATGTGGAGCCTTAAAAAATGGGAAGTTTTAAATGCTATAGATAAAGCTCTAGAAGATAATGATATATGGCAAGGTAAAGACTTTAAGTAGCCATATATAATTGGGGGAATTTATATGAAATTAGATATAATTATTTCTGCTGATAATATAAAAGAAGAATATTTAAAAAATAAAATAGTAGTTGTTATTGATATGCTAAGAGCAACATCAGTAATAATAACTGCTTTAGCAAATAAGGCTAAAGAAGTATTTCCTATACTTACTATAGAAGAGGCTTTGAAAAAGAAGGAAGAACTTATAATGAATGGAGTAAATCCATTACTTGGAGGTGAAAGAAAGGCTATAAAAATAGATAGTTTTGATTTTTCTAATTCACCTTTAGAGTATAATTTAGATAAAGTTCAAGGAAAAAGTATAATTTTAAGTACCACTAATGGAACAAGAGCAATTAATTTAAGTTTAAAAGCAGAGGAAATACTTATTGGAGCCATAATAAATGCTAAAGCTGTTGCAGAGGAGCTAAAAAAGTATAATAAAGATGTGGTTTTCATTAATGCAGGAACAAATGGAGAATTCTCAATGGATGACTTTATTTGTTCAGGCTATATGATAAGTCTTTTATGTGATAATGATAATAATGATCTTTCAGATATAGCTAAAACAGCAAAGTATATTTATGAAAATAACACTAATTTAATAAGCTATATAAAAGAAGCCACTCATTATAATATATTAAAAGGATTAAATTTATTAAGAGATTTAGAATATTGTTGTCAAAAGGATATTATAAATATAGTACCTAAATATGATAAAAGTTCAAATTGTATAAAAGTTTAAATTATTAACGAATTTTTAGAAATATTTGAATTTTTATGTTGACAAGAAAAATAAAAAGATATATTATAATATTAGATTGATAATCAGTATCAATTAGTAAATAAATATATTATTAAAAGCTCCACACTTCTAATAATATAATATATAAAGAATTAAGCTCCTATATTATAGAATTTATTTCGGTAGAAGATGGCTAAACATTAGTTTAGCCATCTTTTGTTTTTTATATAAAAATAAATAAGTGAATTAATATAGTTGGAACTTTACTGTAGAGTAATAAATAATTGAAAAAAATATATGGAAATAAACCCATGGATATAATAATAAAAAATTGAATAAATTATGAAAAATAAGACTGATTCATTTAATGATATGAATCAGTCTTATTTCGATAGCTGTGGTGATTAAGGAAGAACTTAATCTAAGTAATATGCAATTCATAAAAATATTAAAAACTCTAGTGGCAGAAAAATAAATATAGGATAAATAATAGATAGAGTTGTAATATTTTCAATAATTA
This sequence comes from Clostridium sp., assembly GCF_021443865.1. Lineage (GTDB taxonomy): Bacteria > Bacillota > Clostridia > Clostridiales > Clostridiaceae > Clostridium. Next base: position 132,281 of record NZ_JABUTB010000003.1, on the reverse strand, counting down.
GAAACTAACTCATATTTAGGACAGGCACTTATTATGTTACTATGAGGGTGACACGAAACAAGAAATCTGAAGGAGGATTTACAAATGATTAAATCAAAATTAATTATGGTAATATCATCGATAGGATTGGTAGTTACATTAGGTGTTGGAGGTATTTTACTAAGTACTAATAAAGAAGTACCTCAAAACAAGATAGTAGAAAATGAAAATAGGGGAGAGGCTTCAGAAGATATAACAAAGGAAGAAGCAAATAATACTAATATAAGTAGTAATACTGATACTAATGGTAATGCCATTAATGAGGAAGATTTAATAAATGATGATAATATTATTTCAAATGATGAAATAGATAATACTACCGAAGAACAAGAAGAAAGCGGAGTAGCAGGATTATCAAGCTATAGAAAACCGACAAATGGATCATCAAATAAACCATCATATAATAAGCCTTCAAATAATGAGAATAATAATACAAATACTCCAGTTGATACTCCAAGTAATGAGCCTGTAATTTCAGAAAGTAATTATATAGCTGAAATAGAACAAGCTATATTCCAAAGAGTTAATCAGGAAAGATCAGCAGCTGGATTACCAGCATTAAGCTACAATAGCACTATGGAGCATTATGCAAGAATTAAATCTAAAGATATGGGGGACAATGGATATTTCTCTCATGAAGATAAGCAAGGAAATTTAATAACTGTTCAAATGAAGGCAGATGGGGTTTCCTATAAGGCATGGGGAGAAAATATAGCATATATTCAAGGTTCGAATAGTAATAGTGCGCTAGCAACTAAATTCATGGATAATTGGATGAATTCATCAGGGCACAGAGCTAATATATTATCAACTAACTTTAGCAGTATAGGAATTGGAGTATATAAAATAGGAAACACTTATTACGCAACACAAGAATTTTATAGATAAAAATTTTAATCCAGCTTTTTAAGCTGGATTTTTTATTTGTTATTATTAATATTTTAAACAAACAAATAATAAATGCTATAGGTATATGCTGAATTAATAAATTATTGGACAAATATAATGAAAGTAATAATATTAATGAAAAAAGTATACTTTAGAGTATCATTAGTCTATAATTGATAGAAATTATTAATTAAATACATAAGAAATAAATTATGGGACAATGTATTTAATTATAGGAGGATTAACAAATGATTAAATCAAGATTAGCAACATTAGTTTTATCAATGGGATTAGCTACTGTAGTTGCTATAAGTGGAGTCTTCTTAAGCTCTAATAATGAAAGTATTAAGAATAAAGAAGGCCTAGAAAAAATAGAAACGAAAGAGACAGCAGAGAGTAATATAGACAAGGAAGAAAATATAGAAATTAAAGATGAATCTTCTGAGGATATAGACAAAGGAAAAGATAATGATACTAAAAAAGAAGAAACTAATGACAATGAAAATAATGAAATTAATAAAGGGAACCAAGAAGTAAATAATGAAAATAATGCTAGTAATGAATTAATTGAAAAAGAAGAAAATACTGTGCCAGAAGTAGTTTTAGAACCTCAAAAGCCAGCAGAGCAGAAGGTTGAACCAAGTAATAGTACTCCTAAACCTGCCCCTCCTGAACCCCAAAAGGTAACTCCAGTTGAAGCACCAAAGGAAAGAACTGTAGTTGTAGATGATAATAACTATATAAATCAAATTGAACAAGCTATTTTTCAAATACTAAATCAAGAAAGAACTAATGCAGGGTTATCACAACTAAGTTACAATACCACTATGCAGTATTATGCTAGAGTAAAATCCAAAGACATGGGGGATAATGGTTACTTTAATCATACAGATCTTAATGGAAGATTAATGAATGAGATTATAAAAGCTGATGGAATAACATATAGGGCTTGGGGAGAAAATATTGCATACATCCAAGGACTAACTGATAATAATGAATTATCAGCTAGATTTATGAATAATTGGATGAACTCTGCAGGACATAAGGCTAATATATTATCAAATAATTTTAGTAGTATAGGTGTTGGTGTATATAAGATAGGAAATACTTATTATGCAACACAAGAATTCTACAATTAATATATAAAATTTTTAGTATATATTTTAGACTTTTAATTAGAGGCTGGTAAAATAGTCTCTTTTTTATATCTACAAGAAATTATATTGGTGATAATATGTGAAAAATAACTTTTGTAGGAATATATTTAATAAAACTTATTCTATATTTATTATAAGAACTTAGAATTTGGGGGTTAGTTATGGATAATAGAAAAATAGTTATAAAGAAAGATATAATAGAAGGCTTACAAGAAATTGGTGTTAAAAGAGGACAAAGTATTATTGTTCATACTTCAATGAATAGTTTTGGATTTGTATGTGGAGGAGCACAAGTTATAATAGAAGCTCTTATAGATATAGTTGGTGATGAGGGAACTATAATGATGCCAACTCAGAGTTGGAAGAACATGGATCCATCCTATGGAGTACATTGGGAGGAGCCTAAAGAATGGTGGGATATTATTAGAGAAAATTGGCCAGCTTATAATAAGGATATTACGCCAACAAATTTAATGGGAGCGGTAGCGGAGATGTTTAGGAAGTGGCCAGGAGCCTTAAGAAGTAATCATCCAGTTAGGTCATTTGCAGCTTGGGGAAAACATGCTAATTATCTTATAAGTAATCATGATTTAAGTGATATTTTTGGTGATACATCACCAATTGGAAAGCTATATGATTTAGATGGATATGTATTGCTTCTAGGAACTGATTATGATAAAAATACCTCAATACATCTAGCAGATGTAAAAGCAAATTACTCATCAAAGCATATGGAGGAAAATAGTTGTGCGGTAATAAAAGATGGTAATCGTCAATGGATTACATATTCAACCTTATATGTTGATGGAGAAGATTTTATAGATATAGGTAATGACTTTGAGAAAATAAATAACGTAACTAAAACTAATATTGGAAATGCAGATATAAGATTTATGAAGCAAAGAGATATTGTAGATTATGCAGTTAGATGGATAGAAGAAAATAGGAAATAAAATTAATTGGGGTGTAGTATATGAAAAAAATTAGGGACTAAAACTATAGAAACTTCTTATAATTGGGCTATTATAATAAAAGAAAATGGTGATGATCCTATTGGAAGTATTGGGGCTGTAGATATTAATGAAAGAATTAATATGGTTCATATAGGATATTGTATAAGTAAGAAATGGTGGAATAAGGGTATAACATCAGAAGCTCTAAAAGCACTAATAAAATATTTCTTTGAAGAAGTTGGTGTTAACAGAGTTGAATCAAGGCATGATCCGAGTAACCCTAACTCAGGAAAAGTAATGATGAAATGTGGTATGAAGTATGAAGGTACAATTAGAGAAGCAGATATAAATAATCAAGGAATATGTGACTACTCAATGTATGGGATTCTTGCTAAAGAATATTTAGAGAAAAAGTAGTTTACTAACATTATAAGCATAGATATTGTGGATAATATTAAAGCCATTGTGGATAGTTATTAAAAAAGACGACTTATAAAGTCGTCTTTATCATTATAAATTTAAAAAACTTGGAATATGAAGAATTTAAGGTAATAAGATTCGTCAGAGTTCCATAAAATTGGATGATCTGCACTTTGAGTTCTTACTTCTACTTGTCTTAAAGTTCTTCTAGCATCATGAGCAGCCTCTAATACAGTTTTCTTTAATTGTTCTTCACTCATATAATGTGAGCAAGAGCAAGTTGCAAAATAGCCACCTTCTTTAACCATTTTTAATCCTCTAAGATTTATTTCTTTATAGCCTCTAATAGCTGAATTAATTGTATTTCTTGACTTTGTAAATGCAGGAGGATCTAATATAACAACATCAAATTGTTTTCCTTCTCTTGACCAATCACCAAGAACATTAAAAGCATTATGACATTCAAATTTAACTGTATCTTGTAAGTTATTAAGTTCAGAATTTTTTATTGCACAATCTATAGCATGTTGAGATACATCAATACCTAATACTGATTTTGCACCTGCAATACCTGCATTTAATGCAAAGGAACCAGTATGAGTAAAGCAATCTAATACATCCTTGTCCTTGCATATTCTATGCATAGCAGCTCTATTTTCCTTTTGATCTAAGAAGAAACCAGTTTTTTGACCATTTTCTAAGTCAACGATATATTTAACACCATTTTCAATTATTTCTATATTAGTATCGAAAGGCTCAGTTAAGAAGCCTTTAGTTTGTTCAAGACCTTCAATTTCTCTAGTCTTAATATCACTTCTTTCGTAAACACCTTTAGCTCCAAATTCATCAACTAATATTTTAACTACTAAGTCTCTATATTTATCCATTCCTAAAGTTGATATTTGAATTACATAGTAGTCTTCAAATTTATCTACTGTTAATCCAGGTAAAAAGTCAGCTTCACCAAATATAAGTCTACAAGATGAAGTGTCTATAACAGTTTTTCTATATTCATATGCTGCTTGGAATCTTCTTTTAAAGAAATCATAATTTATTTCTTCATTTATATCTCTAGTCATAATTCTAATAGTTATTTTACTTCTATCATTAATATAGCCTTTTCCTATGAAGTAATTTTTGTGATTATATACTTCAACTATATCACCATTTTCATAATCGCCATCATATTCATTTATTTCATCGATATATATCCAAGGTCTGCCTTGTTCAGCTCTTTTATTTTTTCCTTTATGTAAAAAAAACTTACTTGCCATAATATAGCTCCTTCCATAATAAGTTCTATAAAATTATAACATAATTGCAAATTAAGTATAGGGGATAGGGGGAAATACTTAAAGTAAAAATATAGATGAATAATGCTTATTTAATAAAATATATTTATAATGTAAAGAATTTTTAGGGAGACTATTATGATAATTAAGGCAATTGTAATACCAACACCAAAAAGAATAAGGAAATATTTAGAAAATGCTTTAATAGAAGCTAATTCTAAAAGTATTAGCAAAGAAGATTCTATTAAGGAATTAGAACATATTAATTTATCAAAAGATAGCTTTAAAAGTTATGGAATAACAATGAAGATATTTTAAAAATGAAAAAACCACCTACTATTAAGGTAGGTGGTTTTAGGGGAGATATAATCTATATGCTAATATAGTTTGGGGGAACTATATTAGTTGTTTTCCAGATGCTTATCAATCAAATTTTGGATTGTAGGGGTACATCTGTAGCCTCTGCATCCACCTGTGCAAGCTCCTGTTGCCTTAGAAACTTCTGCTACAGTGTGTGCTCCGGCTTTGATTGCATCTTTAATTTTGGATCTTGGTATTGCCTTGCAAGTACAAACTTTAGTAATCTTATCAAGGACTTGTTCGTTTAAGTTATTTTCCAATTATCTTTCCTCCTAATATAAAGAAATAGATTAAGGAAAATAAAGGGGATAAAAAATAAATTTTTAATATTTATTCTTTATGTCTTTATTATAATTATAGTAATAAAGAAAGTCAATACTAATTGATAAAAATTATTAATTAATTTTTAATATTAAAATAAATTATTATATTAGCAATATTATTAGTTTTTTTCTTAAATTTATAAAAATATTCTTAAATATAGACTTTTATAATATTTTACTTTGTAGTAGAATAGGTATATAATTTGTAAATTTAAAAACTGTGATTAGGAAAAGTACTTAATTGGATACTTTAAGAGAGTGGCTGTGTGGTGTGAAGTCATAGAGAAAATTAAGGAAAATCACCTATGAGTTTGAGGCTGAAAGGTTATATAGCTGATTAAGTTTTTCACGTTAGCCTGCGTTAAGGGATAGAGTATGTTTGTACTCGAAAATAAGAGTTTTTTATGGGTATAAAAAACTTATAACCTTAGGTGGTATAGCGAATATCTTCGTCCTATTGGGCGGGGCTTTTTTTATTATATAATACTTTATTAATACTAATGTAAAGAGAAGTCTGCATAATTAGCTTTTTATAGTTAATAATGTAAAATGTATTTAGTATTATTTAAGAAGAAAAAGTATAACCTTAAAGCAATAGCTTTTAGATATAAATTAATTAACGGAAGGAGTTTAGACATGTACAAAAAGGTTGAATTACCAAAAGGATTTGTTGGTATGGAAAAAGATGTAGCAGATCTTTGGAAAGAAAATAACGTAATTAAAAAGAATTTTGATATGAATCAAGATGGTGAATATTTCACTTTCTATGATGGACCTCCAACTGCAAATGGAAGACCACACGTAGGACACATAATAACAAGAGTTATGAAGGATATTATCCCAAGATATAAAGTTATGAAGGGGTATAAAGTTATAAGAAAAGCTGGATGGGATACTCATGGACTTCCTGTAGAGCTTGAAATAGAAAAGAAACTTGGAATTTCAGGTAAGGGCCAAATAGAAGGCTATGGAGTAGAAAAGTTCGTAAAAGAATGTAAAGAATCAGTTTTCACTTATGTTAATATGTGGGAAAAGATGACTGATCAAATAGGTTACTGGGTAGATATGGAGAATCCTTATGTTACTTATCATAACTCATATATAGAATCTGTTTGGTGGGCATTAAGCCAAATGTGGGAAAAAGGACTTTTATATAAAGGACACAAGGTAATGCCATATTGTCCAAGATGTGGAACTGGACTTTCTTCTCATGAAGTATCACAAGGATACAAGGATGTTAAAGATTTAACTGCTATAGCTAAGTTTAAGGTTCAAGGAGAAGATAATAAATATATATTAGCATGGACAACAACTCCATGGACATTACCTTCAAATTTAGCTTTATGTGTAAATAAGGCATATGATTATATTGAAGCTAAAGTTGGTGATGAAATATTAATAGTTGCTAAAGATTTAGCTACAAAAGTATTAGGAGAAGATTACGAAGTAATCAAAGAATTTAAGGGAACTGAATTATTAGGAACAAAATATGAAAGATTACTTCCATTTGGAACAGTTGATGGAAAGGCTTTTGAAGTTATCCATGGCGATTATGTAACTTTATCAGATGGTACTGGTATTGTTCATATAGCTCCTGCATATGGTGAAGATGATAATTTTGTTGCTAAGAAAAATGGAATAGGATTTATAAACTTAGTAGATGCTAGTGGTAACTTTGTAGAAGAAGTAACACCTTGGGCAGGAAAGTTTGTTAAGAAGTGCGATGAAAGCATAGTTAAATATTTAGAAGAAGAAAATAAATTATTTAAAGCTGAAAAGCATACTCACTCATATCCACACTGTTGGAGATGTGACACACCACTTCTTTACTACCCAAGAGAAAGCTGGTTTGTTGCAATGACTAAGCTTAGAGATAAGCTTTTAGAAAATAATAATAAAATTAATTGGTATCCAGATAACATAAGAACTGGTAGATTTGGTAAGTTCTTAGAAAATGTTATTGACTGGGGTATATCAAGAGATAGATATTGGGGTACTCCACTTCCTATTTGGGAATGTGAATGTGGCCATAGAGAATGTGTAGGAAGTATAGCTGAATTAAAGGAAAAGGGAATTAATGTTCCAGAGGATATAGAGCTTCATAAGCCATATATAGATGGTGTTAAGCTTAAATGTTCTGAATGTGGAAAAGAAATGACTAGAACAGCAGAAGTTATCGACTGTTGGTTTGATTCAGGATCTATGCCTTTTGCTCAATTACACTATCCATTTGAAAATAAAGAGCTATTTGAAGAAAACTTCCCAGCTCAATTTATTTCAGAGGCTGTTGACCAAACAAGAGGATGGTTCTATACTTTATTAGCTATTTCAACAGCTATATTTGATACTAACCCATTTGAAAACTGCATAGTTTTAGGTCACGTTTTAGATAAGAAGGGCTTAAAGATGTCTAAGTCAAAGGGAAATGTAGTAGATCCATTTGAGGTATTAGATTCACAAGGTGCAGATGCTACAAGATGGCATTTCTATACTGCAAGTGCACCATGGCTTCCAACAAGATTCTCTATTGATGATGTTCAAGAAGCTCAAAGAAAGTTCTTAAGTACTTTATGGAATGTATATTCATTCTATGTTTTATATGCTGATTTAGATAAGTTTAATCCATTAGACTATAAAGATTTCAAATCAGAAAATGTTATGGATAAATGGATAATGTCTAAACTTAACACATTAATTAAGGAAGTAGATGAAAACTTAGCTTCATATCAAATAACTCAAGCTGCATTAATGATTGAAGACTTTACAGATGAGTTATCAAACTGGTATGTAAGAAGAAATAGAGCAAGATATTGGTCAGAAGACTTATCAGATGATAAGATTGGTGCTTATGTTACATTATATAGAGTATTAACTACTTTAGTTAAAGTGGCAGCTCCATTTGTACCTTTCGTAACAGAAGAAATTTATCAAAACCTAGTTGTAGGATTAGATAAATCAGCAACAGAAAGTGTACATTTATGCTTATGGCCATCAGTTGATGAAAGTGCAATAGATGAAAACTTAGAAAAGGAAATGGATTTAGCGTATACAATAGTTAAACTTGGTAGAAGTGCTAGAAATGGTGCTAATATTAAGAATAGACAGCCGCTTTCTAAGATGTTACTTTCAACAGCAGCTATTCCAGCTTATTATGGGGATATTATAAAAGATGAGCTTAATATCAAATCTGTAGAATTTGGTGCTGATTTATCAGAACATGTTAACTTTGAAATTAAGCCTAACCTACCTGTTCTTGGAAGACAATATGGTAAATTAATTCCTGGAATAAGAAAAGAAATAGCTTCAAGAGACCAAATGGAATTAGCACAAAAATTACAATCAGGTGGAACTGAAACTATTACTGTAGATGGAACTGATATAGTATTAAATAGTGAAAGTGTTCTTGTAACTATGCAAGGTTTAGAAGGATATGCTTTTGCTGGTGAAGGTGAAATCGGAGTTGTTCTTGATACTACAATTACAGAAGAATTAAAAGAAGAAGGACAATTAAGAGAGATAACTTCAAAGATACAAAATATGAGAAAAGAAAAAGGCTTTGAAGTTGCAGATAAGATAAAATTATTTGTGGCAGGAAATGATATGTTAATTAATATCATTGACAAATATTCAGATGTAATAAAAAGAGAAACATTAACTCAAGAAATTGTTGTAAATGAAGATGCTGATTATACTGAAACTGTTATTAATGGTGAAAAGCTAAATATGACAGTTAAAGTAATTAAGTAGAATAATTTTATGTTAAAAAGTTAGAAGTTTCTATAGAATTTCTAACTTTTTACTTATTTTATAGTGAGTTATTATAAAGAATGGCTTGGAATATTGTATAAAGTATTTGCAAATAGTATAATTATTGTTAAAATGAGATAAAAAAGATTAAAAAATAAAAATTGGAGTGATGTGTTATGGCTACTTCTATAAAAGATGTTGCTAGAGAAGCTGGAGTATCAATTGCTACTGTTTCTAGAGTTTTAAATGACATAGATGTTGTAAACGAGGACACTAAGAAAAAGGTTTTAGATGCCATTAATAAGCTAGGCTATAGACCTAACATTGTAGCAAGAAGTTTAAAAACTCAAAGAACGAAAACAGTAGGAATCTTAGTTCCTGACATATCAAGTGGATTTTATCCAGAGATAGTTAGGGGAGCAGAAGATGTGGCTAATATTTATGATTATAACGTCATCTTATGTAATTCAGATTTTGATATCGAAAAGGAAAAAGAATATTTAAGGGTATTAAGAGAGAAGATGGTTGATGGTGTTATTTATATGAGCTCATCTCTACAAGAAGAAACTTTAAATATTATTAATGAATTAAATTTAACTACTGTGCTAGTAGAGACTAAGGATAAAGAAGAAAGTTTACCAAGTGTAACTATAGATAATACTAAGGCTTCAAAGGAAGCAACAAACTACCTTTTAGAAAAAGGTTTATCTAAAATAGCTTTTGCAGGTGCAAAAAAGGAAAATATGAACGCTTGGGGAGACAGATACATAGGATATGAAGAAGCATTAAATGATAAGAACATTAATGTAGATGAGGGTCTAGTATATTTTGGTGGTTTAAGAGTTAAAAGTGGATATGAAGCTGTAAAACATTTCGAAGATAGCAAAAAAGAATATGATGCAGTAGTTTGTGCATCAGATGAAATTGCTATGGGTGTTATAAATGCCTTAAGAGAAATAGGAAAAAAAGTACCAGAAGATGTAAGTGTTATTGGATTTAATGATAATAATATGTCATCTGAATTCTATCCAAAGATAACAACAATAAAACAACCAAGTTATGATATGGGATCAGTTGCTATGAGAATGCTTATTAAAATGCTTAGCAAGAGAGAATTAGAAGAATCTCAATTTATTCTTGATTATACACTAATAGAAAGAGATAGTTGCAAATAAGAATTTTAATAGAAGTGTAAATATTAATTTATGCTTCTATTTTTTTTTTTCAATATTATAATATTTTTGGATATATTTATAATAATTTGATAAATGTTTACAATTTTTTTAGAAGTTATGTATTGTTAGGAAATAAAAACCATGGTATAATTAATATTGCAAGTCATTAAACGTTTTCAAATTTCAACTGTGTATAATGTAAGTATATTTGATTAGGATGGGTAACTAATCATTGAGAAATTTGGGTTAAGGTCAAAAAAAACAACTTCTTATGGAAGTTGTTTTTTTATTGCTTGGATTTTATGTACCACTATATAATGCCTTCAATTTTTAATATGTTTTCTAATTCTTGAACCTTTTCAGTTAAAGTAAGAAATTTTTCTCTTAGTTTTTCTTTTGGAAGATCAGTTTCATCAATAAAATTAACCATATCTTCTACTGTTTTTAGAGCATCATCTATATCTTGTTGAGCTAGTTTTAAATTTGATTCCTTCATAAATAATCTCCTTTATGCATTTAAACATAATTTATATTACATATATTCATCCTATCACTAATAAATATCATATTCAAGACATATATTAATAGAAGTAATTAGTAAGGGGTGGAATTTTGATAAATTATATATGGTTTATTATGATATTTTTAGGAATATTGATTGGATTATTTACAGGTAATGGAGAGGTTATATCAAAATCCATTATTAATTCTGCGGATTCAACAGTATCTATGATTATTGGTTTAGTTGGACTTATGTGCTTTTGGTGTGGTGTTATGAAGGTAGCAGAAAAAAGTGGCTTTACAAACAAACTAGCAAAAGTATTAAGACCACTTTTAAAGATTATTTTTAAAGAGGCAGCTAAGGATGAGAAGGCTTTAGGTGCTATAGTTATGAACATAACAGCCAATATGATGGGATTAGGTAATGCAGCAACACCCTTTGGAATAAAAGCAATGCAGGAAATGGACAGGCTTAATAAAGAAAAAGGTACAGCTTCCAATGATATGTGTTTATTTTTAGTTTTAAATGCAGCATGTATACAGCTAGTGCCTTCAACAGTTATTTCTATAAGAGCCGCAGTAGGTTCTAATAATCCTGGAGCCATTATTTTACCAGCAGTTTTAGCAAGTACATTTGCAGCTGTTACGGGAGTAGTTCTTTGTAAGATATTACAAAGATACTTTTAAGGAGGGATTTATTTATGTTTCAGTATATAACAAAAAGCATAATTCCTATAATAGTAGTAATTATTATAACTTATGGTATGTTTAAAGGTAAAAAGGTATATGAATGGTTTATTGAAGGAGCTAAGGAAGGCTTGAAGGTTTGTCTTAATATATTTCCATATCTTTTAGCTATGATAATTGCAGTTAATATTTTTAGAGAGGCAAAGCTATTAGACTTATTGAATAATATGATAGCACCAGTAGGTAGTTTAATAGGTTTACCTAAGGAAATAATACCTTTGGTTTTAATTAAACCTTTATCAGGAAGTGGTGCTATAGGAATATTGACTGACATAGTAAAGACTTATGGTCCAGATAGCTACATAGGACTAATAGCATCAGTAATTATGGGGACTACTGAGACTATTTTTTATACTATAACTGTATATTTTGGAGCAGTACAAATAAAGAAAATAAGACACACATTATGGGCTGCAGTACTAGCTGATTTAACTGCCATAATAATTTCAATTTTCTTAGTTTCAAAATTATTGATGTAATCTTATTAAAATAATAAAAATAAATAAAATTTAACGAATATGTAACATTTTTGTAACTAGTTAATGATGAAAGTGAATTATAATATATTTATAAGAATGAGGAGGGAAGTGGGAGATAGATGAAATGGATTGAAAATTTATTTTTAACAGATGATGAAATAAAGGTTTTATCAATTTATTTAGTCTATGGTATAGGGGCTGGAATAGTATTAGGATTATTTTTTAGTAATATAGAATTATTTTTTGCTTTAGGTGGAGTTATTTCTATTATAATATCAGTTTTTAAGGTATATATAAATAGAGGTAAAAAATCTAAGGAATTGATATAAATAACTTTAGTAATAATATATATTTTAATGTGGATAAGCTATATAATAAAATTTATATAGCTTTTTTATTTTTACTGAGGGTGGTGAGGGAATGGCTTCAGAAAAATTTTACATTATAAGTAGTAAAATTATGCCAGAAATTTTTATAAAGGTACTAGCAGTTAAAGAGAATCTTTTGACGGGAAAAGCAAAAGATATAAGTGAGGCTGTAAAACAAACGGGAATAAGTAGAAGCACCTATTATAAGTATAAGGATCATGTATTTCCAATGACAGAGGGGTTAAACAGTAAAAAGATAACCTTAGTTGTTTTACTTTCACATGAGGCTGGAACCTTATCTAAGGTTTTAGATTGTATTGCATTTAATAAAGGGAATATACTAACTATAAATCAGGATATACCTATAAATATGGCAGCTAATGTAACAATTACATTGGATATATCAAATATGAAAAAAGACTTAAAGCATTTAGTAAATACCTTAAGGGCATTAAGGAATGTAGTAAGTGTTAAAGTATTAGCCATGGAATAATAAAGGAAGTGTTAAAATGAAAAAGGATTTTTTTAAGAATAATAGACATAATGTATTAAATAAAATTAAGGATAATTCTTTACTTATACTTTTTGCAGGTACAGCACCTAAAAAAACAGCTGATGAAAATTATCAATTTACACCAAATAGAAATTTTTATTACCTAACAGGGATTGAAGAAGAAGAACATATTTTAGTTTTATCTAAAATAAATGGAGAAACTAAAGAATGCTTATTCATAAAAGAAGTAGATCCTATTAGAGAAAAATGGGAAGGTAAAACTATAAGAAAAGAAGAGGTTTTCAATATTTGTGAAATTGAAGATGTTAATTACTTAGGAAGCTTTAATAGTTTTATAGAAAAGAATATTCTTAATAAAGAAGAAGTAAATATATATCTAGACTTAGAGAAGGAAAATAAATCATATAATTTTATAAAAGAAATTAAAGAAAAGTATTTTAATATAAATATATTAAATGCTTATAGGTTAATAGGAGAATTAAGACTTATAAAAACAGAAGAAGAAGTTAATAGAATAAGAAAAGCTATCTCTATAACTATAGAAGGCGTAAAAGAGCTTATGAAGAATTCTAAAGAAGGAATTAAGGAATATGAGCTAGAGGCATATTTTGATTTTATATGTAAGAAAAATGGAGTCAAAGATTTAGCTTTTAAAACTATTGCAGCAGCAGGGAAAAATGCTACAGTTTTGCATTATGTAACTAATGATTCTGAATTAAAAAATGGAGATTTGATTTTATTTGATTTAGGAGCTCAATATAAGTATTATAATGGAGATATTTCAAGAACATTCCCTGTAAGTGGTAAATTTACAGAAAGACAAAAGGAAGTTTATAATGCAGTTCTTAGAGTAAATGAAAGAGTAATAGCAGAAATGAAGCCAGGAGTAAGCTTTTTAGAATTAAATAAAAAAGCAACTGAATGGATTGCTGAAGAATGCATTTCTCTAGGGCTTATTTCAAATAAAGAAGATGTGAGAAAATACTATTATCACAGTATTGGCCATAGTTTAGGTATGGACACTCATGATATAGAGCTTGAAAATAGAGATGTAATATTTGAGCCAGGTATGATTTATACTGTAGAACCAGGTATTTATATTGAAGAAGAGGGAATAGGTATAAGAATAGAAGATGACGTTTTAGTTACAGAAGAAGGGCATGAAGTATTAACTAAAGGAATGATTAAATCTGTAGATGAAATTGAAGAATTTATGGCTAAAAATAATTTTTAGAGAATTATATAGAGTTCTTGCAAAAAATGAATAAAAATTGTACAATACTAAGGTAAATTAAATGTAAATAAGCACAGGGTAGAGGTGCGATACTTAAGAGTACTATTAATGAGATAAGCACTATGATTTAATAGGAAAGGAATTATCGCCGAAGTGTATGATTAATGCTTTAATATCATATGACTGGGGTTACATAGAATATATGTATCACTGTCACAAAGTAAATTTGTGGTGAGCTATCAATTAGGGGATTTAATATTATTTTTAGTAAGTATGTTTATAGCCTTGAGTTGATACTCAAGGCTTTTTTATTATTTAAATATTATATTTTTAAGAATTTGTGGAAAACTATTTTAAGATTATAAAAATAATAAATAAAATTCTGCCCTTTAATTATTTACAAGACTTTAAGGGGGACTTAGTATGAAAAATAAAAGACAAATAAAAGTTATTATAATGACTTTGTTGATGATTTTAACTGCTACATCAGTGGTTTTTGCATCAGAGATTGATACTGCTACATCAGTGGTTTTTGCATCAGAGATTGATACTGCTGCAGCTAATGCTAATCATTATGGAGTTTTAACATTAATACCACCAATAGTAGCAATAGTTCTAGCATTTTTAACTAAGAATGTAATAATATCCTTATTTATAGGAACACTTGTGGGAGCTTTTTTAGTTAACTTAGTAGATAGTTCCTTTATGATGGCTTTAGTTAATTCTTTCTTAGATTTTGTATCTAGGGTTTTAAATTCATTAGCTGATCCGTGGAATGCAGGTATAATACTTCAAGTATTAGTAATAGGTGGTGTTATACACTTAGTTGCTAAAATGGGTGGAGCTAAGGCTATAGCAGAAGCTCTAGCAAAAAAAGCAAAAACAGCTAAGAGTACGCAATTAGTTACACTTTTACTAGGATTAACAGTTTTCTTTGATGATTATGCAAATTCATTAATAGTTGGACCTATTATGAAGCCGGTAGCAGATAAGATGAAAATATCTAGAGAAAGACTTGCTTTTATTATAGATGCAACAGCAGCACCTATAGCAGGACTTGCAATTGTTTCAACTTGGATAGGCTTAGAAGTTGGATTAATAAATTATGCTTTTATAAATGGTGTAGGACAACAAGTAGATGCCTTTGGAGTTTTCCTACAAACTATTCCTTATAGATTTTATAATATATTAATTTTATTCTTTGTATTTATTACATCTTTCTTATTAAAAGATTTTGGGCCTATGTATAAGGCTGAAATAGAAGCTAGAAGAAAAGAGATAAAGGAAGGTGAAAATAATGCATCAAGTTCAAGCATGGAGCATTCAGAACTTGAGCCAAAGCCAGGAATTAACTTAAGTATTTGGAGTGCTATTATACCAATAGGAACACTAGTAGTTACTGCATTAATTTGCTTCTATTATAGTGGGTATTCTTCTATAATGGCTGAAGAAAATATTGCATTACAAGAAATAATGACAAATTCTCCAATGTCCTTTAGGGCAATACAAGAAGCTTTTAGTGCATCAGATGCATCAGTAGCTTTATTTCAATCTGCTATATTGGCAAGTATAGTTGCCATAGTTATGGGAGTAGCTAAGAAGATATTTACTATTGAAGAAGCAATAGAAACATGGATAGATGGAATGAAGCCATTATTAATAACAGGAGTAATATTATTATTAGCTTGGTCATTAAGTTCAGTAATTAAAGATTTAGGAACTGCTAAGTATTTAGTTACATTACTTTCTGGTTCATTACCAAACTTTTTACTTCCAAGTTTAATATTTATATTATCTGCAGTAATATCCTTTGCAACAGGTACAGCTTATGGAACTATGGGAATATTAATGCCTTTGGCCATTCCATTAGCTTATTCAATGAATCCGGAAATGAGCTATGTTATAGTTAGTACAAGTGCAGTTTTAACTGGAGCAATATTTGGAGATCACTGCTCACCTATATCAGATACTACAATTCTTTCATCTATGGGAGCTGGATGTAATCATATAGCTCACGTTAATACACAAATATGGTATGCATTATTTGTAGCAATAATTACCGTAGTTTTTGGTTATATACCTGCAGGATTTGGAATGCAATGGTATATTGTACTTCCGATATCACTTTTAGCAGTTTATTTAGGAGTACAAATCCTTGGGAAAAAAGTAGAATAAAAATTGGAGTTGCTTAGGCAGCTCCTTTTTTGTTAGATAAAATTTCATTTAGAAATATGGATGCGTATAATAAATTGAAAAGTTATATATTATAGACTATAGTAAATTATATAGTAAAAATATTTTGAAAATAGAATTAGGGGGCAAAAGCATGAATAACTTAGAACAGCTTAGAGAAGTTATGAAAGGAGAAAATATAGATTATTATATTATTCCAAGTAGTGATGCTCATCAAAGTGAATATGTTGCTGAATATTTTAAGGGAAGGGAATTTATTTCTGGTTTTACTGGTTCAGCAGGTACTCTTTTAGTTGGAAAAAAGGAAGCATATCTTTGGACAGATGGTAGATATTTTATCCAAGCTGATAAAGAACTTAGTGGTAGTGGAATTTCAGTTATGAAAATAAGAACACCAGGTTATCCAACTATTGAAGAATGGATAAGAAATAACATAAAAGCTAATGAGACTTTAGGTTTTGATGGTAAAGTATTTTCCGTTAAGGAATATGAAGGATACTTAAATATTGCCAAGGAAATTGGTTTTAGTATTAAGATGGATAAAGATTTATTAGAGAATATATGGACTAATAGACAAGAGTTACCTCAAGATAAAATATTCATTCATAATGAAAAATATGCAGGGAAGTCATCTAGTGAAAAGCTAAAAGAAGTTAGAAGAAATATGGAAAGTAAAAAAGGAGATTTTTATATAGTATCTTCTTTAGATGATATAGCATGGTTATGTAATATAAGAGGAAATGATATTAAGTTTAATCCTGTAGCCTTAGCTTATGCAGTAGTTGGAAAAGATTATGCTAATCTTTATATTAATAATAATAAGTTAGATAATGTAACTAAGGATAAACTTCATAATGAAGGATTTATACTTAAAGAATATAATGAAATTGAAGAAGATGTAAAACTTTTAAGTGGAGCAGTTATACTTGATGAAATGAGGTTAAATGCTAAGATATTTACATCATTAAATGACAAAGTAAAGGTAATAAGAGAAACTAATATAACGACTAATTTAAAAGCTATAAAGAATGAAGTAGAAATAGCTAATTGGGAAATTTCTCAAGTAAGAGACGGAGTAGCCATGGTTAAATTCATAAAATGGCTAAAAGAAAACATAGGAAAAGAAAAGATTACAGAAATATCAGCAAGTGATAAATTAAGAGATTTTAGAGCAGAAGGAGAAAATTATAAGGGAGATAGCTTTGGAACTATAGCAGGTTATAAAGAGCATGCAGCTATGATGCACTATTCAGCAACAGAAGCTAGTGATTATGAGCTAAAGCCAGAAGGTATGTTCCTTTTAGATTCGGGTGCTCAATATTTAGATGGAACTACTGATATTACAAGAACCTTCATATTAGGACCAATTACAGAAGAAGAAAAAAGAGACTATACATTAGTATTACAAGGACACATAGCATTAGCAACAGCTAGATTCCTAAGAGGATCTACAGGTCTTAATTTAGATGTATTAGCAAGAAAACCACTTTGGAATTATGGAATAGATTATAAATGTGGAACTGGTCATGGTCTAGGATTCTTCTTAAATGTTCATGAAGGACCTCAAGCTATAAGACCTATGGGAAATTCAACAGAATTAGAACCAGGAATGGTTATAACAAACGAACCAGGTGTATATAAAGAAGGAAAGTACGGTATAAGAACTGAAAATACTATTATAGTAGAAAAAGATTTAGTATCAGAGGAATTTGGTGAATTCTATAAATTTAGAACTATGTCCTACTGCCCAATAGATTTAGAAGGGGTTAATGCAGAAATGCTATCATTACAAGAAAAAACTTGGCTAAATGATTATCATAAGATGGTATTTGAAAAACTAAGCCCATACTTAAATGAAGAAGAAAAAGAATTCTTAAAACATGAAACAAGAGGAATTTAGGTAAGAGAAAATAGATAATAACTAAGAGATAAGGGGAAGAATTAGATAAGGTAAATTCTTCTCCTTATTTCTTTAATTTTTTAATTCTATCATCATTATAAATTATGACATAGTAATAATTTATACCTTAATTCTACATTCTACATTTTACATTCTTCATTATAAAAGCACCGCTTTTATTTGGGTGGTGATATAAATTTATTAACTATCAAAGCTATAAATATACCAAATAGAGTTTCTATAAGTCTATTAAGAGTATAATAAATTGGATTACCAAATGCATGGACTGTAGTAACTGCTAGAAAAACTATACAAGCTATGTTTATAGCACCATTTTTCTTAATTATATTACATAAGTAAATTACTATAATAATCCCTATTGCAATTGTAAAATAAACTAGGACTTTACTAATGAAATATACAGATATATTGTAAGTAAAGAATCTACATATTAGTAGAAATATGAGTCCAACTACAGCTCCTAAAACTGTTCCCAAGGCTCTGTTTATAGCCATGTTAATAGAATTAGAAACTGTATCTTGAACACAAAAAACAGCTGTTAAACAAGCGAAAAATGGTTCGCTTGGGAAAAATAATAAGCATAGAAACACTGCAATAGCAGTTTTAATTGTTCTAAGTCCAATGCTTGGGAAATTGAAATTCATATTATATCTCCTTATCTTTAGTTATTCTAATTTAATTATTATATCTTTAGTTATTCTCATTAACATTATTCTTCTCTTTTGGAGGATGTATATACTTATTAATTAAGATTGCAACTATTACTCCAAATGCAGTCTCAACAGTTCTATGAACAGCATACATCAAAGGATCATTAGAGCTTTGAATAATTAATATTGCCATTAATGTAATTGATGAAATAGAACTAGCTGAAGGTTTTTTTATTAAGTTGCAAATATAAATATCTAATGAAACTCCTGCAGCAACTATTATAGGTAAAAAGCTATGAAGGTGATTTTCATTAATAATATATAAAAGTATCAGTGATAAAGAACCACCAAGTAAGGTTCCTATAAGTCTATTAAGCCCTGTTTTTAGTGAGTTTTCCACTGTACTTTGAACACAGATTACAGCTGCGATTGCTGCAAAAAGAGAGTTTGGCCAGAATATTAGGCATATTAAAACTGAAAGAGCAGTTTTAATGTTTCTAGAACCTATATGAGGCAAGTCCAACCTTTTCACATTATCAACTCCAATCTTTTTTTTATTTATTATACCATATAAAATATATAGTGATATTTTACAATATTTTATTAATAATATGAAAGATAATTTGAATTGTATTGCCATAATAAAAATATCTAGGATAACATTATAATAATATGATAAATTATATATAATTATAATATAGAAAGAGGTGTATTATGGAATTTTGGATTTACTTATTAATAGGAGAATTAATACCAATAGGTTTATTTATTATAGGGGGACTATATGAATCCAATTCAACAAAATATGAGGAAATGAAATTTGGATATAAAAATCAATATACAATCAAGGACAAGATTTCATGGGAGTATTCCAATAAGCTTGCAGCAAAAATTTTTGGTTCAATAGGAACATTTTTATTTATAGTTAATGCTATATTATTATTTATATTTGGAGAGAATTCTTTTACATTTATATTGTTATTTAGCATGTTTGTGATTATCTTATCTAGAATGATGTTAGATAGACTTATAAAAAAGAAGTTTAATGATAAATGATACTTTAAAAGTAATTGACACTGAAATTAATATAGAATATCATAGTAATAGCAATGATTGAAATGCTATGAAAAGAAGAGTAGTAAAGAAGGAGTGTCTAAAGAGAGCTAGGGTAGGTGAAAGCTAGCGACATAAAGCTTTATGAAGATGGTCTTGGAGCATATTCTCTGAACTAATTAAACTAATTAGATAGGGGAATACGGTGGCAACCGTTATATTGCAAGGTGATAATGAAATCACCTGTTGAGATATTTATTGTAAAATAAATATGAATTAGAGTGGTAACACGTATAATACGTCTCTATATAGGTTTTAATATACCTATATAGGGGCTTTTTTATTAAAGAAAGAACGATTATAGGGAGGAAATAGTATGTGTAAGAAAACATATTATATTACAACACCAATTTATTATCCATCAACTAAACTTCATATTGGTAATACTTATACAACTGTAGCTGCAGATGCTTTAGCTAGATATAAGAGATTAACAGGATATGACGTAATGTTCTTAACAGGAACAGACGAGCATGGTCAAAAGATACAAAGAATTGCCGAAGAAAAGGGAATAACACCTAAAGAGCATGTAGATGAAATAGTAGCAGGAATTAAAGATTTATGGAAGATGATGAATATTAGCTATGATAAGTTCATAAGAACTACTGATGATTATCATATCAAAGCTGTTCAAGATATATTTAAAAAGCTTTATGATAAGGGTGATATATATAAATCTTCTTATGAAGGATTATATTGTACTCCATGTGAATCTTTCTGGACTGAAACTCAATTAGTTAATGGAAACTGTCCAGACTGTGGTAGACCAGTAGAAAAATCAAAGGAAGAAGCTTACTTCTTTAAGATGAGCAATTATGCAGATAGATTAATGGAATATATAGAAACACATCCAGAATTTATTCAACCAGAATCAAGAAAAAATGAAATGGTTAATAACTTCTTAAAACCAGGGTTACAAGATCTTTGTGTTTCAAGAACAAGCTTTAACTGGGGAGTTCCAGTTACTTTTGATGAAGGTCATGTGGTTTATGTTTGGATAGATGCACTTTCAAACTATATAACAGCATTAGGATATGGTAGTGATAATAAGGAACTTTATGACAAATACTGGCCAGCAGATGTTCACTTAATCGGTAAGGATATATTAAGATTCCATACTATTTATTGGCCAATTATGTTGATGGCTTTAGATTTACCATTACCAAAGCAAGTATTCGGACATGGATGGTTACTTGTTGATGGTGGTAAGATGTCTAAATCTAAGGGGAATGTAGTTGATCCAGTAACTCTAGTTGAGAATTTTGGAGTAGATGCAGTTAGATACTATCTATTAAGAGAAATTCCATTTGGAGCAGATGGATTATTTAACAATGAAATCTTTATAAAGAAGATAAATTCTGATCTTTGTAATGATTTAGGAAACTTATTATCTAGAACTGTAGCTATGATAGAAAAATACTTTGATGGAGTTATTCCAAATAACAATGTTAAAGAAGCTATTGATGATGAATTAATTAACTTAGCTTTAGAAACTCCTAAGAAAGTAAATAATGCAATAGATCATTTAAGAATACCAGAAGCTTTAGAATATATATTTGATTTAATAGGAAGAGCTAATAAGTATATTGATGAAACTACACCATGGATATTAGCAAAAGACGAAGAAAAGAAAGAAAGACTTGGAACAGTTTTATATAACTTAGTAGAAAGCTTAAGATTCTCTTCAGTATTATTATCTGCTTTCTTACCAGAAACAAGTAAGAAGATAAATGAGCAAATAAATGCAAGCAATCTAACTTTTGAATCTTTAAACAGCTTTGACGGAACAGTAGTTGGAACTAAGGTTCAAAAAGGAGAAGCACTATTCCCAAGAATAGATGTAGATAAAAAGTTAGCAGAATTAGATGCTTTAAGAGAAGCACAATTAGCAGCTAACAAACCAGAAGAAAAGAAAGAAATAACTCCAATAAAAGAAGAAATAACTATAGAAGATTTCGAAAAAATAGATTTAAGGGTAGTGAAAGTATTAGCTTGTGAACCAATAAAGAAAGCTAAAAAATTACTAAAATTAACTGTAGATTTAAATGGAGAGCAAAGACAAGTGGTATCAGGAATAGCACAATACTACAAACCAGAAGAATTAGTTGGTAAATACGTAGTATTAGTAGCAAACCTAAAACCAGTAACACTAAGAGGTGAACTATCACAAGGAATGATACTAGCAGCATCAACAGATGACGATAGCTTACTAAAAGTAGTAAATCCAGGAGAATTACCAACTGGAAGCGTTGTTAGATAATGCATAATGGGTAATGCATAATGCATAATTTAGGATGGAATTTCTCCTAGTGGAGAAATTCCTAATTCTATATATAAAAAACTCAGCGCAAGCTGAGTTTTCTCATTAATTATCCATTATAAATTATGCATTATTAATTACAAGAAGGGGGTTTTTATGAATATAATAGTTGGGAATGCATGGCCGTATGCTAATGGGCCTTTGCATTTAGGAAGAATAGCAGTATTACTACCTGGGGATATTATTGCAAGATACCATAGGCTTATGGGGGATGAAGTAATATTTATATCAGGGACAGACTGTCATGGTACTCCTGTAACTATGAAGGCGAAAGAAGAGGGGATTACGCCTTTAGAAGCTACAGTTAAATATCATGAAGAATTTAAAAGGTGCTTTAAAAGCCTTGGTTTTTCTTTTGATGTATTTGAGAAAACACATTCAGAATATCATCAGGAAAAGGTTAAAGAATTTATTCTTGATTTATATAATAAAGGTTATATATATGAAAAAGAAATTGAACAAACTTATTGTGAAAGTTGTAATGAGTTTTTATCTGATAGATATGTAGAGGGGAAATGCCCTCATTGTGGGGAGATAGTATCTGAAGATCAATGTGAAAATTGCTCTGAAATAGTAGAAAGTGAAGATTTATTAGATAAAAGGTGTAAGCTTTGTGGTAGTGAAACTATTGAAAAAAGAACAAAGCATTTATTTTTCTATTTATCAAATTTTGAAAATGATGTTAGAAGGCTTTTGATTAGACAAAAGGGATGGAGAGAAAATGCACAAAAAATAGTAAATAGATATTTAGATGAAGGTTTAAGAGATAAGGCTGTAACAAGGGACTTCAATTGGGGAGTAGATGTTCCCATAGCAGGATATGAAGATAAAAAGATATTCGTTTGGATAGAAGCGGTTATGGGATATTTGACAGCTAGTATGAAGGCTTTAGAAGGTAAAGATGAAGAGTGGAGAGAATACTGGGAAGGCGAAGATTCTAGAGTCTATTTCATTCATGGAAAAGATAATATTCCTTTCCACACAGTAATATTTCCGGCGATTTTAGCTGGCCTTGGTATAAAAAATCCTAATTTACGAGTTATATCTAGTGAGTATTTAAAACTAGAAGGAAAGAACTTTTCATCAGTTAGGAATTGGGCAATATGGGTAGATTATATTGTAGAAAATTATGATGCAGATGAATTTAGATACTATTTAGCATTTAATTCTCCAGAAGTGAAGGATACTGATTTTACATGGAGAGATTTTATAAATGTTGTAAATAGGGAATTAGTGAATAATATTGGAGGTTTTGTTAGTAAGGTTCTAAATGATATTGAAAATAAGTATAAAGCTGTTATTCCAAAGGGTGATGTATCTAAAAAGTTTAAAGATGAAATTCTAAATTTATATTTTGATTTAGGTGATTATATCGAAGAAGGTATGTTTAAAGCTTCTCTTTTAGAAATTATATCAATGGTTAAGAAAGTAAATAAAGCATACGAAGTTGGAGAAATAAAAATTTATGAAGCACTACAATTGATAGTAAATCTATCAAATTTATTAGATCCATTTATGCCTAGAACCTGTGAAAAGATTAGAATTGCTTTGGATTTAGATGAAGCTATATGGAGTTATACAGAGAAAAAAGAAGGAAAAATTAAAAAAATAGAGAATTTATTTAGTAAGATAGAAAAAAAGAAAGCTGCGGAAGAACTAAGCAGGTTAAAAGAAAAAAGGTATTAAAAAAAATGAAACCCTAGATTAAATAATTTTGGGGAAAAATTTAATCTAGGGACCATTAGATGGTTTTAGGGGTAAATAATAATGCTTTAACTACTTTACAAGTATTATGATATATCATTATTATGACAGTACTGTGACAAAAAAATAAATAAAATATTAATATAAGTTTATGTTAAGAAAATTTAACATACAATTAATATTTACATTTTAAAACAATCGTTGTATATTAAGTTTGTTAACGAAATGTTAATGTAAAATTAACAAAAAGTATTAATTTAGTAAGGAGAATATTAATGGATAGTTTTTCTATTTTTACAGGTCTTATTGGTGGATTAGGTATGTTCTTATACGGAATGAAGCTAATGGGCGATGGATTAGAGAATGCAGCAGGGGAGAAACTGAAATCTATACTAGAAAGATTAACAAGCAATAAATACATAGGAGTTTTAGTAGGTGCAGCAGTTACAGCTATAATTCAAAGCTCTAGCGCAACTACAGTTATGGTAGTTAGTTTTGTAAGTGCTGGCTTAATGACATTAGCCCAAGCTACTGGAGTAATAATGGGAGCAAATATTGGAACTACAATAACAGCTCAAATGGTATCTTTTGATTTAGATGCAATTGCTCCAATATTTGTTGGTGTAGGTGCTATAATACTACTTGTAGCAAAAAAGAAAAGAGTTAGAGATTTAGCTGGGATAGCTTTAGGTTTTGGTATACTTTTCTTAGGAATGGGAGCAATGTCTACTGCAATGCAACCTATTTCTGAAGCAAGTTGGTTTAGAGATTTCGTAATTGTAGTTGCGGATAATAGTATATTAGGATTGCTTGCAGGACTTGGTATGACAGCTGTAGTTCAAAGCTCATCAGCTACTACAGGTATATTAGTAGCTTTAGCCACTACAGGTGCTATAGACATGCATTTAGCATTCCCTGTAATATTAGGATGTAATATTGGAACTTGTGTTACTGCAATACTTGCTTCTTTAGGAGCAAACAGAACTGCTAAAAAGGCGGCACTAGTTCACTTATTCTTTAATACAATAGGAGCTGTACTTTTCTTCCCATTTATAAATCCTTTTATAAACTTTATACAAGGAACAGATGTAAATGTTGCAAGACAAGTAGCTAATGCTCATACAATATTTAATATAACAGTAACAGTTGTTTTATTACCTCTTTCTGGATACTTAGTTAAGTTAGTAAACTTAATACTTCCTGGTGATGGAGAAATAGAAAAAGAAGGAGCTATATATTTAGATAAAAAGCTTCTAGAAACTCCAGTTGTAGCAAATGGACAAGTATTCAAGGAAACTCTAAGAATGGCTGAAAAAGCTAAGAAAAATGTAGTTTTAGCAATGACAGCATTTACTGAAAATAGTGAAGAAGCTGCTGAGAAGGTATATAAAAACGAAAAAATTATAAATGCACTAGAAAAAGATATAACAGATTATTTAGTGGAATTATCTCAATTGGAATTACCAGAAGAGGACATTAAGATGTTTAGTTCAACATATCATGTTATAAATGATATT
Source organism: Clostridium sp. (assembly GCF_021443865.1). GTDB lineage: Bacteria > Bacillota > Clostridia > Clostridiales > Clostridiaceae > Clostridium. Next base: position 106,666 of record NZ_JABUTB010000003.1, on the reverse strand, counting down.
GAAAGAATAGGAGATCATGCAGAAAACATTGCAGATTTAGCTATTGAAAAAATGAGTAAGGGCATTCATCTTGGAGATCCAGCAAAAGAAGAGCTTAAGTTAATATTTGATAAGACTATTGAAGCTATAGAGATTTCAATAAAGAGTTATAATAATAGAAATATAAGTGCACCAAAAGAATTAGAAACTGTAGAAGAAGAAATAGATAAATTAGAAAAGAAACTTAGAGAAAATAATATAAAGAGATTACATGATAAGAGCTGTTCAGCAGCATCTAGTGTTGTATTCTTAGATTTAATAAGTAATTTAGAAAGAATAGGTGACCACGCTAATAATATCGGAAATTCAGGAAGAAAGTAATAATATTATTAGAAGACCTATAGCAACTTAAGAATTAAAGTTAAAAACTCCGTAAGGAGTTTTTTTCTTTAGCATAAAAAAGATATATTTATTACTATGAATTTAACTTTATATAGTAATTTAAAGGATTTATGTTTATTATTTTGACTTTTGTACTATAATGATAAATATAATAAAAAAAATGGAGGTATAAAAAGTGGAAAATAAGTATATAATATATGATACGCATGCCCATTATGATGATAACTCCTTTGATGAAGATAGAGAAGAGCTTTTAAAAGAAATTAAGTCAAATGGAGTTGCACTAATATTAAATTGTGCATCAAGTTATGAAAGTATAGATAAAACATATAAGTTAACTATAGACAATGATTTTATTTATGGAGCATTAGGAATTCATCCAGAAAATGCTGATGAATTTAATGATGATGTAGAAAATGAAATAATAGATTTAATAAGTAAAAATAATAAAATACTTGCTATAGGAGAAATAGGTTTAGACTACTATTGGGAAGAGAATCCTTCTAAGGAAGTTCAAAAGGAAGTTTTTAGAAGACAAATGAAATTAGCAGAGAAGTTAAATCTACCAGTTGTAATACATGATAGAGATGCACATGGGGATACCCTAGATATACTTAAGGAGTTCCCGAATGTAAAGGGAATACTTCATTGTTTTTCAGGAAGTGTTGAATTTGCAATGGAATGTATAAAACTTGGTTATTACATAGGAATTGGTGGTGTTGTTACCTTCAAGAATGCTAAAAAAGTTGTTGAGGTAGTAAGTAAAATTCCTATGGAAAAAATACTAGTAGAAACAGATGCACCTTATATGGCACCTGTGCCAAATAGAGGAAAAAGGAATAAATCAGATTATATCGCTTATATAATAGAACAAATTGCTCAAATTAGAGGATTAGACTCAAAAGAGGTTAATTTAATTACAAATGAGAATTTTAAGAGGTTGATAGGAAAAGAGTTATAAAGTAAAATTAATAGATATTACTATATTTTTACAAGATAACCTTTAACTAAAGAAAAGCTGTTATTAATATCTACTTTTGATAAACAACTGTAAAATTGCTATTATTTTATAATTTATATTTAACTATGCACAGTGCTGCATTTTATTAGTACAGTTTTGTTATGCAGGAGGTCAAATTTGACAAAAGCGCCACATTCTATTATAATTCAAAAGACGCTCTTGCCAAAGGGAGGAAGTAGATATGGTAGAAAATATTAAAAAATACCTGAAAAATAACTTTTCTAACGGTCCAAAGGCAAAAATACTGATAGGTTTTTTACTTACATTAGTAATTATATCAGTGACGTTCGTAAGTATGAGAAAGACAATAACGATGAAAATAGACGGCAAAGAAGAAACATTTGTCACATATAAAGGGACTGTTAAAGATGTGTTGGATTCACAAGGGGTTATAGTTAATCCTAAGGATAAAGTTCAACCAGCTTTAAATGGTAATGTATCTGAAGGAGATACAATATCTATTAAAAGAGCTGTTTCAGTAGAATTAACTGTTGGTGATAAGAAAGCCAAAATAGACACAGCAGAAGATACTATTGAAGAGATGCTGGAAGTAGAAAAAGAAGAACTTAAAGAACAAGGCATTGAATTTAATCAGGGGGTAGATGAAATAAGCCCTGCATTGGATACTGAGATTACATCTAATTTACAAATCAATTTAGTTAAAATTGAAATTAAAAAACATCTAGCTTCAGAAGCTATTAATTTTGATGTTGTTGTAGAAGAAGACTCTAATCTCGATTCTGGCTTTGAAGAAGTTAAACAAGAAGGAGCAGCAGGAGAAAAGGAAGTTCTTTATGAAGTTGTATATAAAAATGGAAAAGAATTTTCAAAAACTGTTAAAAGCTCAAAAGTAGTAGCAGAACCAGTGAATAAAATTGTTGCACAAGGAACTAGAAGAACATTTGCAAGTAGAAATGGGCAACTATTAGATTATAAGAGTGTTTTATATGTAGAATCTACAGCTTATAGTGGTGGCGGGGTTACAGCAACAGGAACTGTACCTGTAAGAGATCCAAATGGAATTAGTACTATAGCAGTAGATCCAAGAGTTATCCCACTAGGATCACTAGTATATGTAGAGGGATATGGTAAAGCAATAGCGTCAGACACTGGTGGAGCTATAAAAGGCAATATTATTGATGTATATGTTAATTCTAATGAAGAAGCAATTAACAACTGGGGAAGAAAATATAATGTTCCTGTTTATATTTTAGCTTATCCAGGAGAATGGTAGAATAAATGGATGCTCTTAAAGGGCATCCTTTTATTTTTCAATATAATTTGACATAATAGATATATAGGGATAAATTATTAGATAGGTATATTGGAGAAAGGAAGTTAATATTTTGATAAAGGAAGTTATTGTAGTTGAGGGCAGAGATGATATTACAGCGGTTAAACAAGCAGTAGATGCGGAAGTTATAGCTGTAGGAGGCTTTGGAATTAATGCTAAAGTTATAGATAGAATAAGAGAAGCTCAGAAAAGAAAAGGTGTAATAGTATTAACTGATCCGGATTTTGCAGGAGAAAAAATAAGAAACATAATATCAAAAAGAGTTAAGGGAATAAAACATGCCTATATTGCACAAGAGGACGGAATTAAAGGCGATGATATTGGAGTTGAAAATGCATCTCCAGAAGTAATAATTGAGGCTTTAAATAGAGCAAAAGCATCAGAAGAGGTAATTGAAGAAATATTTACTTCAGAAGATATGTTTTATTTTAAATTAACAGGAGATATTAATTCTAAAAAGAGAAGACTAATGCTAGGAAAAGAACTTGGAATTGGATATGGAAATGCTAATCAAATGTTAATTAGATTAAATAAATATGCTATAAGTAAAGAAGAATTTATTACGGCAATAGAAAAAATAGAAAAAAATCTAGGAGTGGTTAAGTAGTGGATATTAAAGATGTAAAGACTGCTGAATTAGTTAAGAAGTATAACTTTAAATTTTCAAAGAGTTTAGGACAGAATTTCTTAGTAGATGATTCAGTACCAAGAGATATAGTTTCAGGTGCTGAGGTGGATGAAAATGATTTAGTTATAGAAATAGGACCTGGTGTTGGTACATTAACAGTTCAATTATTAAATAAAGCAAAGAAAGTGGTTGCTATAGAATTAGATAATGATTTAATTCCTATATTAACTCAAGAAATAGGAGATAATCCTAAATTTACATTAATACATAAAGATGCTTTAAAGGTTGATTTTAATGAGATTATAGGCGAAGAAAAAAGTGTAAAGCTAGTAGCTAATTTACCTTACTATGTAACAACACCAATTATAGTTAAGTTATTAAAAGAAAATTATAATTTCAAATCATTAACTATAATGATTCAAAAGGAAGTTGCTGAAAGAATGAATGCAGAACCAGGAAATAAAGATTATGGTTCATTATCTTTATTGGTTCAATATTATTGTAATACTAGTATAGTAAGAAGAGTACCACCACAATGCTTTATACCTAGACCTAAGGTTGATTCTATTGTAATTAGGTTAGATAGATTGGAAGAACCAAAGGTAAAAGTGGAAAATGAAAAATTATTTTTTGAAATAATAAGAAGTTCATTTAATATGAGAAGAAAAACTCTATGGAATGGAGTTAAAAATATTGGGTTATCTAAAGAAAATTTAGAATTAGCTTTTAAAGAAGCGTATGTTGATCCAAAGAGAAGGGGAGAAACCTTAACTATAGATGAATTTGCTATATTATCTGATAAAATTAATAAATACCTTAAATTAAAATAGTTAATTAGCTCGTGAGAAATTTGGAGTAAAATACAAAAATCTCACGAGTTTTATTTTTAACATATTTAGATATGAGTAGCATATAATGTATTGAATTAATGTAAAATGGAGGTTCTAAAGGTTTGTCACAATTAAATAAGTTGTATAGAAATTTTATTATTTTACAAGAGGATGAAAGAGGCTACTCTAATTCAAACGACAAAACCTTATCAGGATATTCAAAGATAGAGGCAAAGGGAGATTCTTGCAAGATTTCTTTTTATGCTCAAAATCTAAGAAGGGATGAAGAAGAATATTGTATTTTAGCTATATGCAATAAGAAGGATATGAAGAAAATATTGAATTTAGGTAAAATATCAGTATCAGATGGTGGTAAGGCAGAAATAAGTAAGGAATATCCATTAGACAATATAGCAGGGCTTGGAATATCTTATGATAAGATTTCAGGAGCTGCTATAGGAAAAGAAAAAAATGGTATACCAATAATAGTTATGTGTGGTTTTATTAATGGAGAACAACCTAATGATAATTGGAAAAATTATAAGATGATAGATTGTAGCCATAATAAGAGCAAGAATAAAATGGAGTATATCAAGAAGGAAGACAAAAAGAAGAAAAACAAACATAGAGGAGAAGAAGAAAATGACTCTATAGGTGCTTTAGAAGAAGAAAAAATAGAAGTTGAAAGAGTAGAAAAAGAAATAGAAATAGAAGTAGAAGTAAAAACAGAAGATGTTAGAAATGAAGAAGATATAGAAGAAATAATTGAAGAAACAGAAGTAGTATCTGAAGAAGTTGTTAGAGAAAAAATAGAAATTAATGAGACAGATACTAGAAGTAATGAAAAATTAAATGAAGAAGTAGAGGATAAAAATAATCCATTTGAAAAACCAAATTATAGCCAAAATCCTTTTGATAGAAATTTAGATGGAAGCTTATATGGAATTGAAGATTTAAATAGAGGATATTTAAAGAATAAATTCGATGAATATGAGGAAAAGTTAGAAGAAGAAAACAGCGAATTTAAAATTAGAGGTAGTGTTGGTGAATATTTTGAAAGTATAGCTAGTGGATTTGAAAACTGTAGAAATAAATATGATGAAATTAAATTCTGTAAGTGGTATAAAGTACCTGTTAATGATTTGCATGAAATGTGCAATATGTCTAACTACAATAGATATGCAGTAGCATATTATCCAATGCTAAATTATTATCCTTATATAAGAAAGCATAAATATTTTATGCTTGGATATAAATGTGATGAAGAAGGCAATTTAAGATATATTGTATATGGAATTCCTGGAGAAAAGAATAAGGATGAACAACCATATGAAGGAAAGACTGGATTTGTAACTTGGGTTTCTGATGAATCTAGAAATGGAATGGGATGTTGGTTAATGTTCTATGATTTTAAAAATTCAACAGTTGTTGTGCCTATGAAGTAGGTACAAATAAAATGTACTTATACATCCTAATGAGTATATTAAATGAATAAAAAGGTCTACACCATCATCCTAATGGTAGTTCTTATGGTAGTTATAGCTTTAATGAAAAACTTATTCGTAAGGAATATAGAAGAAATTGCAATATCAAATAATAATATTCAGAGTTTTAACAAGAATATATTGAGAGAGGGAAAATATAGTTTTTCATTGCCAAGTGGATGGGATATAGATGATTTAAACAATAAAAAAGATGATATCATTGCTACCTTCAATAATAAGGAAGATATATATGGAAGTATATCCATTGTAAATAGTGATATAGATACTGTTTATAAGAATATAAAAGGAAATATAGTTATCAATAAAAATGTTAAAGACCTTTATAATTGGAGGTTTATAGCTGAAAATAACGGAAAAGATATTAGTAATTACTATATTAGAGATTACTCAGAAGGAAAAGTTCTTATAATTAAATTTTCTTATAGGGAAGGTAAAGAAAAAGAAAGTATAAAAGTGGTTTTTGAATATATAGCTAAGAGTTTTATATAAAGACCAATAAGATTTGCTATTAAAGAGTTAAAGTATTATAATTTAGTTATAGTTAGGAGAAGTAAATACTTCTCCTAATTAATTATAATGAATTGTAGGGATAACCTTTATATAGAGGGGAAGGATGTTATTGAAGAAAACAACAAAATATTTAATAACTGCAATAATGGTTATATTATCAATTAATTTATCAGCATGTGGAGTTGTAGATAATATAAAAAATGGTTTTAAAAATAAGAATAATTATTTTGACAATGTTGCACAAGTAGATCAAATAAGTATTCAAAGCGTTAGAGACAAATCCTTTAAATTTCTTGTAACAGATGAAAAGGCTATAGAAAGTATGTATAATCTTTTATCTAATGCTAAGATTAGTGAAGCAAAATCAGACTTACAACCAGATTACATATTTGAAATTAAATTAGGTGATGAAATAAAGAAGTATAATTACGTAGTTGGAGCCTATGAAGGAAACTTTTATAATGATGAAACTAGTTTTACTGTTTCAAAAAGACTTGATGAAGGAATTCTTCAAAATTTATCAATAATAAGAAAGCCAAGAGATTTCGAATACATATATTATCAACCAATTTTAGATGTTATTAATAAATTAAGTGGAACTTTAGACTATAGGGATAGAAAAGTTGGAATAGATATTAGGGATGATGTAGATTGTTTAAAATATATATTTTCTACTGATTTAGAAAACTTTTTAAAAAAGGCTGAAAAAACAGCACCTAATATTGGACTTATAGAGAATACTTCAAGTGATTTTGACGTTATAGTAAGGATAAAAAATAGAGGACATAGCACAACAGAATATAAAAGTAATATAACAGTAGAAGATAAAAAGGGGAATATTGAATATTACTATTATGTAGTTGGCACAAATCAATATAAAGAATGGAATATTAATATCTATGAGGAAGATGAACTTCCTAGAGATGTAGAAAAAAACTGGTAGGAGGTGTTATTATGTCAGATTTTTCAAATGGAGCTAGTGAAGAAAAACCAAAGAAGGTTTTAAACTTTGAACAAAAACCACCAAAATTAAGACCTAAATATGGCATGATAAAAAATGTTGTAGGAGTAATAAGTGGTAAAGGTGGAGTAGGTAAATCTACAGTTACAGGAATACTTGCAAGTACATTAAGAAAAAAAGGTTATAAAGTAGGGGTATTAGATGCAGATATTACAGGTCCATCTATGCCTAGATTTTTCGGAATAAATGGTAAAAGAGCACGTATAGAACCCATAGATGAAAATAACTTTAAATATTATCCAGTAGAATCAAAGGGTGGAGTAAAAGTTCTATCTATGAACTTATTAATACCTAATGAAGAGGATCCTGTAGTATGGAGAGGACCTATGGTAAGTAGCGTATTAACTCAATTATATACAGATACTGTTTGGGAAGAATTAGATTACTTATTAATTGATATGCCACCTGGAACTTCGGATATAACTTTAACTGTTATGCAAAGTTTCCCTATTAAAGAACTTGTAATAGTATCAACACCACAAGATATGGTATCTATGATAGTTAAAAAGGTTATAGAAATGGCTAAGCAAATGAAGTTAGATATAAGAGGTGTTGTAGAAAATATGTCTTATATAAATTGCCCAGGTTGCGACACTAAGATAAAGGTATTTAGTAAAAAGTCAGCAGATGAACATGCTGAATATTTAGGAGTGCCACTACTTGGAGAATTACCTATTAATGTTGACTTAACAGAAGCCTTAGAAGAAGGAAATGCAGAAGAATATGTAATTAACAATGATTTATATTCTTTAATTTTTGAAGGTTTATATTAATACACATAAAATTAAAACTCATGGGAACAATAATACTGAAGTATTTATGAAAGAAGGGAAAATCATGAAGGCTCATGTAGATAAAGATACATGTATTGGATGTGGATTATGTCCAACAATATGTGAAGCTGTATTTGAAATGGATGATGACGGAAAGGCTGTTGCTGCACACCCTGATGTTCCTAGTGAGAATCAAGATGAAGCTAAGGATGCAGAGGCAAGTTGCCCAGTAAGTGCAATTAGCGTATCAGAATAAAAAGATGCTTAACAAGCATCTTTTTATTTTTTTATTAATAAATTTTAAAAGAAATCTACTAACTTGTCTTGAATTATTTTAGGTCTGTTACTTGGAGAACTACTATTAACATTTGAATTAATATTAATGGTATCTCCTATATTTAAATAGTTTGATACTTGATTTAAAGGAACTTTAACTATAGTATCATCTTCTAATTCAACAAAAGCCTCGAAGAAATTATAATCAATTACTCTACCTTTCAAAAAATAACACCACCTATAAGTTTAATAGTGTTATTCTTCTCATAATATAAGCATTTTATACAAGCAATACTTACTTATATAAATCCTTATAAATTATTTTAAAGACCTTTAAGGATTCTTCGATTTTTTGTTTTAAAAGTTTCTTTCTTATTTCATATTCTTTGATTCCCTTAGGGGTTAAGGAATAAATTTTTTGGAATTTTTTCTTAGGATCGTCCCAGTGTCCAATAATATATTCTTCCTTTTCAAGCTTCTTTAATAATGGATATATTCCACCAGTACTTGGCACCCAAAGACCATTTGTTCTTTCGCCTATTTTAGTAGCTATATCATTTCCGTTGGATGGACCAACGCTAAGTATATGAAAAACATATATAGGTAATAAACCTTTCGTAAATACTTGCCCAACAGACTCTTTTTCTTTTTGGATTTTTTTCAGCTCAGCAAGTTTTTGTTGATATTCTTGCTGAAGCCTTTTTTCTTCTTCTTTTATATCTTCTATGCTACTTAAATGAAGATTAAAATCCTTCATATTAATCTACCTTTTGAATTGCTAGACCAAGCAAACCAGGTCCTCCATGAACTCCTAAAGCAGGACTGATTTGTGAAATATCAATACTTACTATATTATCTAAATCTTTTAATGTATTTAAGAACATTTTAGCTTCTTCTAAAACTCCAGCATGGAGAACCCAAACATTACAAGGACCTTGAGCAAGTGAATCCTTTAATAAACCAGTAAGTTTAGTCATAGATTGTTTTCTACCTCTAGCCTTACAAACGGTATAGTAAATTCCATTTTCATCAACAGTTACAATAGGTTTTAAGTTTAACATATCACCTATAGTTCCAGCTACTCTTCCAATACGTCCGCCCTTTTTTAAGTATTCTAATGTACTAACGGTGAAATATCCAGTAATATTATTTCTTATTGTTGGAATAGCAGCCACTATTTCTTCGAAGGTTTTTCCAGAGTTAATTAAATTAGCTACTTCCATTGCAACTATACCTTCAGGCATAGCTAAAATTTTTGTATCAAAAACATAAGATGTTAATTTAGGATGATCCTCTAAGGCTAATCTTATTGAATTAAAGGTTCCAGATAACCCACTAGATATAGTTATAGCAATAACGTGAGTATATCCATCATTTTCTAACGAAATAAGAATTTCTTCTAAATCCTCTGCACTAGGAAGAGAAGTCTTAGGAATTTCCGTTTCTAAATTCTTATATATTTCATCTGCAGATATTTCTACTTTATCCTTATATTCTCCATGAGAGTATGAAACTCTAAGTGGAAGTAAATTAATATTTTTCTCTTTAATTGTTTCCAGAGATAAGTCGCATGCACTATCAACTATTAATGCTATTTTTTGCATAAAATCCTCCTATAAAAACATAAAATTTATACTTTAATTATATCACAATCAATAACTATATCAATACTGATATAGTTGGTATGTTATCAATACTGATATAGTTTAGTAGAAAGAATTATAATTTTGTCAAAAGCTAAATACTTGTAAAAAAGGTTAATTTAGAAATATATACCATAAGGCTTCTATATAGCTACTGAATACTAAGTTTTTATCAATTGAAAAGAATATTTATACGTAATATAATTAAAACTAAGAACATACAATATATTGTGTTAGGGAGGTATGAGAGATGCTATATGTAGTAAAGAGGGATGGCAGGGAAGTTCCTTTTGATTCTGTTAAAATAGCAAATGCCCTTAAAAAGGCTGGGGATGAAACTGGAGAGAAACTAAAGGAAAGTGAAATTTTAAGTATAGTACAAAAAGCAATAAGTTATATTGAAAAAGAAAAAAATGTAAATATTACTGTTGAAGAAATTCAAAATATAGTTGAAAGAGCTTTAGTAGATATGGGGTATGAAAATATTAAAGCAGTTTACTCTAGCTATAGAAGAGAAAGAACTCACATTAGAGAAATAAAATCTGATTTAATGAATGCCATTAAGAAAATAGGTGTAGAGACAGATAGGGATAATGCTAATGTGGGAAATAACTTTAGTTCAAAATTATTAAGAATAGCATCTGAATCAAATAAATGGCACAATTTATCTATGATGCCAAAGGAATTAGCAAAAGCCCATGAAAATGGGGATTTATATTTTCATGATTTAGATAGCTATAATTTAACTATAAATTGTCTTCATATACCAACAAAAGAAGTTCTTGAAAAAGGATTTAATACTGGATATGGAACAATTAAAAAACCAAGAAGAATTGAAACTGCTGCAGAGCTTTCTTGCATATTGCTACAATCTTCTCAAAATGATATGTTTGGAGGTCAATCACATCCTGATTTTGATAATGATTTGTCCATATTTATTGAACCAACTAGAAAGGAAATAAAGGATGAACTTATTGAGTTAGGAATTAATAATGAAAGAATTGAAGCTATAACAGAAAAGAGACTTAGGGAAAGAGTACATCAAGCTATGCAAGGGATAGTTTATAATTTAAATACAATGCATTCAAGAGCTGGCTCTCAAGTTCCTTTTAGTTCTATTAATTTAGGAATTCCTAATTCAGATGATGCTGCATTGATTTGCGAAGTATTTTTAAAGGAATATGAGAAAGGCTTAGGAAAAGGAGAACAACCTATTTTCCCAAATATAATTTTCAGAGTTAAAGAAGGAGTAAATAGAGAACCAGAAGATAAATATCATTATCTATATCAGTTAGCTTGTGAAGTGGCTGCTAAAAGGATGAATCCTACATTTATGAATATAGATGCAGATTTTAATAAGGAATACTATGATGCAGGTTATATGCCAGCAACTATGGGATGTAGAACTTATTTAATGAAAAATGTTAATGGTGAACCAGGTTGTAAAGGTAGAGGTAATATTGCACCTGTAACAATAAATTTACCTAGAATAGGAATGCAGGCAAAGGGTAATGTAGAAGAATTCTTTCAAATATTAGATAAAAGATTAGAGTTAGCTAAGGAATCACTATTACATAGATATAGTGTTTTAAAGAACCTTAGAGTTAAAGATTTACCTTTTGTGGCTGGGCAAGGATTACTAAAGGGATCTGAAGGGCTATCTCAAGAGGATTCTATCGAACCTATACTAAAGCAAGGTACATGGGGAATAGGATTTATAGGACTTGCAGAAACTTTAGTTGCTCTAACAGGGAATCATCATGGTGAAACTATAGAAGCCAGAGAATTAGGAACAAAAATAGTTAGTTATATTAGAAGCTTTATAGATAGAACAACTGAAGAAACAAAGTTAAATTGGAGCTGTTATGCTACTCCAGCAGAAGGACTTTCAGGAAAATTTATAAAACAAGATAAAAAAATATTTGGAGTAATAAAGGGTGTTACAGATAAAGATTACTATACAAATAGTTTTCATATACCTGTAAAATATCCAATATCTATAAAGGATAAAATAGATATAGAAGCACCTTATCATAAGCTTTGCAATGCTGGACATATAAGTTATATAGAAGTAGATGATACACCTTCTGGGGAAAATATAATGGATATATTAAATTATGCATATAAGAACACAAATATAAGCTATTTAGGAATTAATTTTCACATAAGATATTGTAAGAATTGTGGAGAATATTTAAATAGCAATGAAAGAAAGTGTTGTAAGTGTGGAAGTGAAGATATTCAAGGTATATCAAGAGTTACTGGTTATTTAAGTTTAGATGAAAGATTTGGACCAGGTAAGTATGAAGAAAGAGCAGATAGAATATCTCATTCTAGTAAAAGAAATAATTATAATGTATTTTAATGCATAAATATAAGAAGTGAGAATACTTGCAAGAAGGAATTCTCACTTCTTATATTTTTAAAGCTGCAAGATTTTTTGTTTTTATTGCAAAAAAGTAAGAAAAAAGTTAAAAATAAATTGTTTTAATAGGTAAAAGTGAAATAATTATATTAAAACTTGCAATTTTTATATAAATCAAGGGTATTTCCCTTGTTTGAAATCAGTATATATGATAAAATAATTATTAATAATTTTTAGAAAAAACTGAATTTTCAGTTGGGGCAATGGCTAAAAAATTAAATCAAAGGGGGGAAATTTTATGTCAGTGAAAAATATAAAAAATGGCAAAGAAGTCTTTATAGTAGACACGACATTAAGGGATGGAGAGCAAACAGCAGGAGTAGTTTTTGCAAATGATGAAAAAATTGCAATAGCTACTATGTTAAGTGAGATGGGCGTAGATCAACTTGAAGTTGGTATACCTACTATGGGTGGAGATGAAAAGGAAGCCATTAAGAAAATTGCAAAGAAGAATTTAAAATCAAGTATTATGGCATGGAATAGAGCTGTAATTAAAGATATAGAAGAGTCTATAGATTGTGGAGTAGATGCAGTAGCTATATCTATTTCTGTTTCGGATATTCATATTAAGCATAAACTTAAGACTTCTAGAGAATGGGTATTAGAAAATATGGTGAAGTCTGTAGAGTTTGCTAAGAAAAATGGATTATATGTTTCTGTAAACGGTGAAGATGCTTCAAGAGCAGATAGAGAATTCTTAGTTGAATTTATAGAAGAAGCCAAAAAGGCAGGAGCAGATAGATTTAGATATTGTGATACAGTTGGAATAATGGAGCCATTTAAAATATGTGAGGATATAAAATATCTATATGAAAAGACTAGATTTGATATAGAAATGCATACTCATGATGATTTTGGAATGGCAACAGCAAATGCAGTATCAGGTATTCGTGGAGGAGCATCTCATGTAGGAGTTACTGTTAATGGACTTGGAGAAAGAGCCGGTAATGCTGCTTTGGAAGAGGTTTTAATGTCCCTTATGTTCCTATATGGCTACAAAGGAAATATAGATACGACTATGTTTAGAGAAGTATCAGAATATGTATCAAGAGCTTCAGGAAGAATGCTTCCATCATGGAAGGCAATAGTTGGTGATAATATGTTTGCACATGAATCAGGAATTCATGCAGATGGAGCAATTAAAAATCCAAAGAATTATGAAGCCTTTGACCCAGGAGTAGTTGGACTTGAAAGACAAATAGTAATAGGAAAACATTCTGGTAAAGCTGGGATTGTTAATAAGTTTAAAGAATATGGTATAGAGCTAGATGATAATTCAGCTCAAGGAATCCTTGAAATAGTAAGGGCAACTTCTGTAAGATTAAAGAGAAGTTTATTTGATAAGGAATTAGTACAGATATATAAGGAATACTTAAAATTAAAAGAAGAAAGTGCAAATTAAGGAAGGGGGCAATAAATAATGGGGGACAACTTAGTATATAAAATATTAAAAAGTCATCTAGTTGAAGGTACAGTTGAAACTGGAAAAGAAATAGGTATAAAAATAGATAGAACATTAACTCAAGATTCTACAGGCACTATGGCTTATTTACAATTAGAGGCTATTGGAATAGATAAAGTTAAAACTAAAAAATCTGTAGCATTTATAGACCATAATATGCTACAACAAGGTTTTGAAAATGCTGATGACCATAAATTTATACAAACTATAGCATCAAAATATGGAGTTTATTTTTCTAAGCCTGGTAATGGAATTTGCCATCAAGTTTTCTTAGAAAGATTTTCAGTTCCAGGAGATACCCTTATAGGTTCAGATAGCCATACACCAACAGCAGGTGGAGTAGGTATGCTTGCAATGGGAGCAGGTGGACTAGATGTTGCATTAGCTATGGCAGGTGGAGCTTATTATATAAGTACACCAATGGTATGTAAAATCAATTTAATTGGAAAGCTACAACCTATGGTAGCAGCTAAAGATATAATTTTAGAGGTTTTAAGAAGACGAACAGTTAAGGGTGGAGTTTCTAGAGTTTTTGAATATGCAGGAGAAGGTGTTAAAACTCTATCTGTACCTCAAAGGGCAACTATAACTAACATGGGAGCAGAGCTTGGGGCTACTACTTCAATATTCCCAAGTGATGAAAAAACATTAGAATATTTTAAAGCCCAAGGAAGAGAAGAGGATTGGATTGAATTTAAGCCTGATGAAGATGCTATTTATGATGAAGAGATAACTATAGATTTAAATGAACTTAAACCTTTGGCAGCTAAACCACATAGTCCAGATAATGTTGAAGAAATAGAGAGCATTGGCAAAATAAAAATCGATCAAGTAGCCATAGGAAGTTGTACAAATTCTTCTTATGAAGACTTAATGAAGGTTGCAAAAATATTAAAGGGAAAGAAAGTTCATGAGGATGTAAGTTTAGTTATAGCACCTGGTTCAAGACAAGTTATGGAGATGTTAGCAAGAAATGGTGCTTTAGCTGATATAATAAGTGCAGGAGCAAGAATATTAGAAAATTCATGTGGTCCATGTATAGGTATGGGACAAGCACCGGGAACAAAAGGAGTATCATTAAGAACCTTTAATAGAAATTTCTATGGAAGAAGTGGTACTTTAAATGCTAAGGTATACTTAGTAAGTCCAGAAACAGCAGCAGTTTCTGCTATAAATGGAGTATTAACAGATCCTAGGGAAATCGATATAGATATTTCAGTAGAAATGCCTGAGGAATTCCTGATAGATGATTCAATGATAATTAAACCAGCAGAGAATGGAGAAGATGTAGAGGTAGTAAGAGGACCTAATATAAAACCATTCCCAGTAAATAGTGCACTAGGAGATATTTTAGTTGGGAAAGTTTTAATTAAGGTAGAAGATAATATTACTACAGATCATATTATGCCTTCAAATTCTAAGTTATTGCCATTTAGATCTAATATACCTTATTTATCTGAATACTGTTTTAATACAGTTGATAAAGAGTTTCCTAAGCGTGCAAAAGAAAATAATGGTGGAATAATAGTAGCAGGAAATAATTATGGACAAGGGTCTAGTAGAGAACATGCAGCTCTTGTACCATTATATTTAGGTGTTAGAGCAGTAATAGCTAAATCTTTTGCAAGGATTCATAAAGCAAATCTTATTAATAATGGAATAATACCAATGGAGTTTGAATCAGAGGTAGATTATAATAAAGTAGGACCTTTAGATGACCTTGTAATAACAGATATTCAATCTGCTTTAGTTACTGGAAAAGCTATAGTAAAAAATATGGCTAATGAAAGTTTCTTTAGTGTTTATATTAATTTAACTGAAAAAGAAATAGAAGTAATAAAAGCAGGTGGAAGATTAAACTATGTTAAGATAAAAGGATAAAGTTTATATAAGTAGCACACAAAATCATTATTTTGTGTGCTATTATTATTTTGCGGTTTGGGATATAATTGAAACAAAGGATATATTAGGAGGAAAAATGAAGAGAAAAATAATACTTAGTTTATTTGTAATTATTTGTATGGTACTAATTGTAGGATTATTTTACATACCTAAATTAGAAACATTAAATAGACAATTAAATAATAATAAGATTGAAGCACCAGAAAAAGAAGTGGAACCTATAGTAGAAGAAAAAGAAAAGATAAAGACTATAGAAATAGCAGCTACTGGAGATATTTTAATCCATAAGGAAATATTAGAAACTCAATATGATGTAGAAAGTGATAGCTATGATTTTAAAAATACACTTCAATATGTAAAAGAGTATTTAAGCAATGTTGATTTAACCATATCTAATTTAGAAGGTACTTTATCAGGTATAGAAAACTATGGCTTTTCAGGATATCCTAGCTTTAATGCACCTGATGAATTAGCAGATGCAATGAAGTGGTCAGGAATAGATGTAGTTAATAACATGAATAATCATTCTTTAGATAGAGATATTAGAGGCTTTTATAGAACTAGAGAAACTTTAGAAAATAAGGGGTTTGACATAATAGGGACAAGGTCAAGTGCTGATAATAATAAATATATAATAAAGGATGTAAAAGGGATAAAGTTAGGGGTTATATCCTATAGCTATACTATGACTAGTGAAGGGGGAGCTAGGGGATTAAATGGAACTCCAATTTCAAGTGAAATCTATCAATTAATGAATACTTTTAGAGAAGATTCTTTAGAAGAAGATTTTCAAAATATGAAAGAAGAAATAGATAAGATGAAAGCAAATGGAGCTGAAGTTATAATATTTTATATGCACTGGGGAGATGAATATGAGCTAGAGCCTAATGAAACTCAAATAGAAATAGCTAAATTCTTAGCTAATAATGGAGTTGATATAATTTTTGCAACTCACCCTCATTCATTACAGCCAATAGATGTTATTAAATCAGAAGATGGTCTTCACGAAACTTCAGTTATCTATTCTATGGGGAATTTTTTATCTAGTCAAAGAACTGAAAGAATAGAGAATCCTTATACAGAAGATGGGGTAATTGTTTTTGTTAAAATTAATAAAAATGAAGACACAGGGGAAATAAAAGTAGAATATCCAACGTATTTACCAACATGGGTTAATTGGTATGGAAAGGATGGAAAACTATTTTATGAAGTAGTACCAGCAACTATTAATGATGCTTCATATTTAACAGAAGAGGGAAAAATAAGAGTAACAGAATCTTTAAATAGAAGTAGGAGTATTATTGAGTCATATAGTGATAAAATAAAAATAAGAGATTAAATTTAGAAGAGGGGATGTAATAATTGAAGGATACCATTAGATTAGCAGGAATAGCATATGAAAGTTTAGTTAATGGACCTGGAATTAGGAGAGTATTCTTTTCACAAGGCTGTAATCATAACTGTAAGGGGTGCTTTAATCCAGAAACTCATGATTTTTCAGGGGGAGAAGAGAAAAATATAAATGAACTTATAGAAGATGTTTATAATAATCCTATGATTAAGGGGATAACTTTTAGTGGTGGGGATCCCTTTGAAAGAGCTGAAGAATTTGCTTATATGGCTAAAGCTTTTAAGAAAAAGAAGTTAAATATTTGGAGTTATACAGGATATACCTTTGAACATATACTTGATAATTTAGAAAAAAGAAGTGGCTGGAAGGATTTAATATATAACTTGGATGTATTAGTTGATGGCAGATTTGAAGAAGAAAATGCTATTGAAGGTTTAAAATTTAGAGGCTCAACTAATCAAAGAATAATTGATGTTCAAGAAAGCTTAAGAACTGGTAACATAATTATCTTAAATTATTAAACTTGCTTTTTTTATTCAAAAGATTATAATTATAAAAAAGAATATTATAGTATTCGTATATGCTTGAAAATATGGTTCAAGTGTTTCTACTAGGAAACCGTAAATATCCTAACTACGAAGAAAATATTGTCACGGGTTTTTTTGACTTTATTACTGAAGATATAAGAGGACAGGCTTCTAGAATACTATATTATTAAGTAGTAGAGGAGAAATATACATGGAATTATTAAAAGAAATGATAATGAACAAAGGAAAAGTTAGAGAAGGAAATATATTAAAGGTTGATTCCTTTTTAAATCATCAAATGGATGTAAAGTTCTTAAATGAAGTTGGTAAAGAATTCAGAAATAGATTTAAAGGTGAAAAAATAGACAAGATACTAACAATAGAAGCTTCAGGTATAGGAATAGCAGCTATTGCTTCACAATATTTTGATTATGTACCAGTGCTATTTGCAAAGAAAACAGAAAGTTTAAACTTAGATAAAGAGGTATATGAATCAGAAGTACATTCCTTTACTAAAAATAAAACATATAAGGTTAGAGTAGGAAAGCAATTCCTAAATGAAGGTGAAAATATATTAATAATAGATGATTTTCTAGCTAAAGGTTGTGCAACTAAAGGACTTATAGATATTATTAATCAATCAAAGGCAAACTTAATTGGAGTTGGAATAGTAATAGAAAAGGGATTCCAAGAAGGAAGAAGCGTATTAGAAGAAATGGGTGTAAGAGTTGAATCCTTAGCAATTATTGAAAAGTTTGAAGATGGAGAAGTCTTTATAAAGTAAAGATAAGTAATAGAGAAGAGTTTAGGAAGTTTTAGAATAGAAATGTGAGACTGTTGGGACAGCCTCACATTTTTTATACAATTAATTTAAAATTCTATTGATTTAACGTATTGGATATCTTGTAAAATAGAAAGTAATTTTAAATTATCAAAATCATCATCTACTTTTATTTCAAGTTTTAAATCAGTTAAGGCATTTGAATTATTAGTATATTTCCCTTTAAATTTAAGAATAGGTAAATTTTCTTTTTCAAATATATCTTTTATATCTTTAATAGAGTTTGAGTTACCTTCTATTTGTAAATTTAATATTTGAGTTTTAATAGGAGCTAACCACTTTGTTTTTCTGTGTAATACTAATTGTCCGAGAATTATAAAAACAGTAGAACCTAAGCCGATGATATATAGACCTGAGCCAATAGCTAAGCCTATTCCAGCAGTTGTCCACACACCAGCAGCTGTAGTTAATCCGATTATACTTCTTTCCTTTAAGAATATTAATCCTGCACCTATAAAACCAACTCCAGATACAACTTGAGCAGCTGTACGCCCTGGATCAACTGATAAATTACTCCACCCAATTTGATCAGTAAAACCATATTTAGAAACAATCATTATAAGTGCGGAACCTATTGCAACTATGAAATGTGTTCTTATTCCTGCATCTTTCATTTTAAATTCACGTTCAAGACCAATGGCTAGTCCACATAGTGCAGCAATTAGAATACGTAATAAATAGTTTAACTGAAACGCATAAAATTCTGACATAAATATCCCTCCTTCATACAACAGTTATTATACATTATTTATCATATATTAACCATAAAATACAAAGAATTACAACATAATATTAACTATTATCTATTCACTATCATCTATTGCTTCTTACCTATTAAGGTAATATTCCATTACATTTCTTACCTTAGGTATAGTAACATGGCTACCACCTCTATCTTTTACATTCTCAATTATCATAGAAATTGAAATTTTAGAGGAGTCTGGATCTGTAGAAACAAACCATCCATTTTCAGTTCCATTTTCATCATCTTGAGATGATTTAATTTCAGCAGTACCTGATTTACCAGCAACTCTATGTCCAGAAACAGCTCCATCAGGCATAGTAGCACCAGCATCATTAATAGAAGCTGTAAATGCATTAATTAAAGTTGGCAGGTTATTTTGTGATATTAAACCTTCTTTCCATACTTTTGCTTCTGGATTTTCACTTATAACCAATCTAGGTTGCATCATATTACCTGAATTTGATAGAGTACTATAGAATAATGAAATATGAAGTGGTGTTACCATAACTTCACCTTGTCCATATCCTGTATCTGCTAGAAGTATGTCTCTATTTATTTCTCCATCATTAGAAATTTGTGAAGCTTCCATTGGATATTCAAAGGTTAATTCTTCTCCTATACCAAAGCCCTTAAGACCATTAATAAACTTTTCGCTTCCAAGGTCTAATGCTACTTGGGCATAGTAAATATTATCTGAATAGTTAGCAGCATCCTTTAAGGTTATAGCCTTTCCAGGGTCTATTACTCTAGTAACTTTATAATCACCCCAAGAACTATCCTTTTGCCACTTTAATCCTTGAATATCTTTAGCTTCATTTGCATTTATAGCAGCATTTTCTAAACCTATTATTGAAGTTAATAGCTTCATAGTAGAACCAGGAGAATAAACTTTATTAAATCTATTTGTTTCATCTGCATGATTATTTTCTTCCCATTTAGCTTTTTGAGTTTTACTTATATAAGTAGTAAAGGTATTTGAATCATATGAAGGTGCACTTACCATAGCTATAACTTCTCCAGTTTTAGGATTAACAGCAGTAGCAGCTCCCTTTTCTCCAGACATTTCACTATATATTTTATTTTGAAGATCATAATCAATTGCTAATTTAATATCTTTTCCGTTTACAACTTCAGTACTAGCTATATTTATTTTTTCCATTCCACGTTCTATATAAATTTCACCAGCATCTGTACCTCTTAAGGTATCTTCATATACTTGCTCTAAACCAGCTTTACCAATAAGGCTTGTATCATTATAACCTTTATCAGAATTTGCTTCTAATTCTTCAGCAGTAATACTTCCTATATAACCAATAAGTCTTCCAAAGGATTCTCCGCCATAATAAATTCTACCTACTTTTTCTTGAAGGAGTATTCCATCACCATCTCTATTTTTTAAGGTAGATATCTTTGGATCTGTAGTTAATATATCTACAAGAGGAATAAAGTGTTCAGGGTTAGTATTAGCCTCTAGTTTAGTAGTAATATTATCTTCGCTTATATCTAACACATTAGCAATTTCAGTAATCTTAGATTCTATGTTTGATTTATTAAAATTAGAAGGATAAATACCAACTGTATAGATAGTTCCATCTTCTGCCAATACCTTTCCGTTTCTATCAAGGATATTACCTCTTTTAGCTTGAGTTGTTGAAACTCTAATCTTATCATCCTTTATCATATTAGGAAAAATTAAGCTTTCATTCCATTTTACTTTATATTCTTTGTCTTCTTTAATAACAGATAATTTGTAATCCTCAAGAGATAAGTCACCAGTTATAGAGTTCATATTTAATTTAAAAGGAATTGTTATAATCCCATCTTCTTTTAGAGGATCGCCATTAGTTTCAAATAATAAATTATTCGCATTTATTGCTTCAAAGATATTAGTATATCTTGAAACAAATTCTTCTTCAGAGATGTATTCTTTAGATTCATTAGTTAACATTTGATACATAGATGAATAGTCAGATTCTGCCCATTTTTCAGTGAAAGTATTAAAGGTTTTCTCTGCTTTATTAACTCCAGAGCACCCATTAGCAATAGTCATAAAGGCTAGAAGCAATGAGAAAAATACAAGTGCTTTCATATTTCTTATTATTTTCATAGATTTGATCCTTTCTTTTTTTAAAATTTATATTTTAAATTATATCATTAAATTAATAAGTTTACATAAGATAGAAAGAAATAAAAAAGCGCCGAAGCGCTTTATAAATAAATGGGGGATGGGACCTGTATAAACAGGTTTTTGTATCTACATTAGTATTATTAACAATGTAAAAATTTTTATACATAAAATATAATAAATTTTCAAAAAATAAAGTAAATAATAATTATTATCCATTGAATAGATTTACTAATAGTGGTATTATGAGTAAAAGAAAGTTAAAATGAGGTGATTAAATGAGTATAAACTATAAGAGTTTAACTTGTTCAACAGCAGATGCTTTAGTCATATATCTATTAGAAGGTAAATTACAAGTATCAAATGAAGAGTTAAATAAAAATATAAAATTTGCAGAAGCAAAAGAATTATTCAATGGAAAAAATGGAGAAGTATATACTTTCACAAGATCAATTAATGATACCATTCAAAATGTATTATTAGTTGGATTAGGAAAGGAAGAAGAATTAAACTTAGATAAAGTTAGGGAAGCTACAGGAAAAGGAATAAAAAAGATAAAGGCATTAGGGCTTACAAATATATTCTTAAGAGTGCCTCATACTGAAACTATAAAACTTGAAGAGTTAATAAAGTCTATGGCAAGTTCTGCTGAATTAGCTAATTATACATTCAATAAGTATAAAACAGATGCTAAAGAAGAAAAAGAATTAAATGTTTCAATTTCTAGATGTGGAATAAAAGAAGCTACAAAGGAAATAGAAGATGCTATAAATGAAGGTGTTGAAATAGCTAAGGGAATAGTAATTGCAAGAAACTTAGTTAATGAACCATCAAATGTAATTTATCCAGAAACTTTAGCAGAAGCAGCAGTTAATGTTGGTAAAGAAAGTGGATTTGAAGTAGAAGTTCATGGAGTTGAGGAAATAAAAGCTTTAAAGATGGAAGCATTCTATAATGTAGCTAAGGGTTCTTCTAAGGAACCTAAACTTATAGTAATGAGATACTTTGGAGATAATGATAATAAGGAAAATGTTCTTGGACTTGTAGGTAAGGGATTAACTTATGATTCAGGTGGATATTCACTTAAGCCAAGCAATAGTATGAAAGATATGAAATCAGATATGGGTGGTGCGGCTTCAGTTATAGGAGCAATGTCCATAATTGCTAAAAGAGGATTAAAGCTTAATGTAATAGCAGTTATAGCATCTTGTGAAAACTTAGTTTCTGGTGATGCATATAAGCCAGGTGAAGTAATAGGTTCAATGGCTGGTAAGACTATAGAAGTAGATAATACAGATGCTGAAGGAAGATTAACTTTAGTAGATGCTATTCACTATATAATTACAAAAGAAAATGTTAATGAAGTTATTGATTTAGCAACATTAACAGGTGCAGCTTTAGTTGCTTTAGGGGAAACTACTACAGCAGTAGTAACTAACAATGATGAATTCTATAATGAATTAAAAGCAGCTTCAGAATATACTGGAGATAAGATGTGGCAATTACCTGCTTTTGATGATTATAAGAAATTAATTGAATCTCATATAGCAGATTTAAAGAACAGTGGCGGAAGATTTGCAGGAACAATAACAGCAGGATTATTCATAGAAGCATTCGTTCAAGACAAGCCTTGGCTACACTTAGATATAGCTGGAACAGCATGGACTTCAAGTAATAGTAACTTAGGAGTAAAGGGTGGAACAGGTGCACCAGTGCATACATTATATGAACTAGCTAAGAGAAGAAGTAAGTAAATATAAGTAAAAAATAATAGAGAATAATTAATAGTTATATGAAAGCTCGGTATTTTACCGAGCTTTTTTGTTCAAAAAGTTTGGATATTTTTAGGAATTCAGTTTATTGACAAGGTATTAATAACAATCTATATTAATAATAAATAAAAGAATAAAGTTGTTTTAAGGAGAATAAAAATGAAGAAAAAGGTAGCATTTATTTGTGTTCATAATTCATGTAGATCTCAAATGGCAGAGGCACTAGGAAAGTTGCATGGATCAGATGTTTTTGAAAGCTATTCAGCAGGAACTGAAACTAAACCAGAAATTAATCAAGATGCAGTAAGAATAATTAAGCAATTATATGGAATAGATATGAATGAAAGTCAAAAATCTAAGTTAATTAGTGACATACCAAAGGTAGATATAGTTATAAAAATGGGATGTAATGTTGTATGTCCAGTTGTATTAGCCAATCATATAGAGGATTGGGGACTTGAAGACCCTACTGGTAAATCTGATGAAGAATTTATTGCTATTGCAAAAAAAATAGAAGAAAATATCAAGATGCTAATAGAAAGAATTAAAGAGAACAAGATTTAATTTTTTATGTATATAAATAATTTTGTAACAAATAACATAATAATCTATAATATTATTACTTATTAAGTTTAAATAATGGGATGGAGCTTTGAAGAATAAAACAATTAAATGTATAAAAAATAATAGCTATATCAAATGATTTTGATATAGCTATTATTAATCCTTAAATTATATCTGGAAATTCATTTAAGAAGTCATAAATACAACGGGTTATACCTCCAAATAAGTTTGATTTTCCGTCTAATTTATTTGGAAGAAGAGTAACATCCTTAGAAAAAATTGAGTTAATTTTATCATTAACTAAATTTAAGTATTCTGGTATATAATCTATTAATTCACTATGTATAAATATATTATCAGGAGCAAATAAATTAAATATATTAGTTATGCCTATAGCCATTAATTCTATATTATTTGAAATTACATCAACAGCTTCTTTATTATTAGAAGTGTATAAGCTACAAAGTTCTTTTACTGTGTTAACCTTAAAATTAGATTTACTATTAAATTCTTCTAATAAGGCTGGGATAGAACAGTATTGTTCAAAGCATCCCTTATTACCACAAGGGCATTTTTTACCATTAGGCACAAGAACCATATGTCCTATTTCACCTGAACGTCCTTCAAAACCAGTATAAAGTTTTTTGTTAATAATAATTCCAGATCCTATTCCTGAATGAACATTTATTACGATAGAATTCTTTAATTTTTCTTCAGAGTTTTCAAATTCCCCAATAGCAGCTAAATTAGATTCATTTTCAAGATGGAATCTTATATTAGGTAGAATTTTATGTAATTCTTCTTTTAAATTTATCTTATCTAAATTGTAATATGGAGTAAATTTAATAGAATCTTTATAGACTCTACCATGAATAGCAAGACTGACTCCAATTAGTCCATATTTATATTGGTCTATATAGTTTTGCAAAGAGTTAATTGTATTAACTATAATATCAACTACATTATCTTTATTTACAACTGTTTCATAGTGTTCATAAGCTATGATATTTTTATTTAAGTCCGTAAGCAAAAAACCAATATAATTAGTACCTAAGTCAATACTAAGACTAAGACCTGCTTTTTCATTTAATTTAAGAAGAATAGGCTTTCGTCCACCACTAGAACTACCATTTCCAATTCCTATTTCAGAAACAATTTCCTCTTCAACTAATAAACTAATAATTTCAGAAACACTAGCTTTATTAAGATTTATAAGTTTTGAGATATCTATTCTAGATATATTTGGAGTATTAAAAAGCAGCTTTAATATTTCAACTATATTAGCCTTTCTAATGTTAAATTTATTATCCATAGAGTACCATCCTTATTGATTGTTTATAAATAATATAGCATAGCATTTTAAAAAGTTCAAAAGCTATATTTGGATAAAAAAGAGAAAAAATAGTCAATGTAAACATTGACATAGCAAAAATCTAGGTGTATCATTAAGTTAGATAGGAAAACTAACTAATTAAAATGAGGTGAAAATATGGAATTCTTTACTAACGTACAAGCTATAAAATATGAAGGACCAGATACAGACAATATGTTTGCATTTCGTCATTACAATCCTGAGGAAATAGTTTTAGGAAAACCAATGAAAGAACATTTAAAATTTGCAGTTGCTTACTGGCACACTTTCTGCAATGATGGAGCAGATCCATTTGGAAAAGGAGTTAATCAAAGAAATTGGTTAACAGAAGATCCAATGCAAACAGCAAAAAATAAAGTTGATGCAAATTTTGAGTTTTTACAAAAATTAGGAGTTGAATATTTCTGCTTCCATGATATGGACGTTGCTCCATTTGGAAATAACTTAGAAGAATTTTTCCATAACTTAGACGTTATAACAGATTACATGAAGGAAAAGATGGATAAGACAGGCATTAAACTTTTATGGAATACAGCAGATAGACATGCTAATCCTATATATGTTAATGGTGCAGCATCAAGTCCTAATATAGATGTATATGCAATGTCAGCAGCTCAAGTTAAAAAGGGTATAGATATAAGCAAAAAATTAGGCGGTAAAAACTTTGTATTCTGGGGTGGAAGAGAAGGTTACGAAACTTTACTAAACACAGATATTCAATTCGAAGAAGAAAATATCGCAAGACTATATAAAATG
The DNA here is from genome assembly GCF_021443865.1 of Clostridium sp. GTDB lineage: Bacteria > Bacillota > Clostridia > Clostridiales > Clostridiaceae > Clostridium. Next base: position 80,942 of record NZ_JABUTB010000003.1, on the reverse strand, counting down.
GCAATAGCTTACTGTGAAAAGATTAATCATAAATTAACTTTCTTAATTGAACCAAAACCAAAAGAGCCAATGACTCATCAATATGATTTTGATTCAGCTACAGCTTTAGCTTTCCTTCAAAAATATGACTTAATGGAACACTTTAAGTTAAATATTGAAGCAAACCATGCAACTCTTGCTGGACATACTTTTGAACATGAATTAAATGTAGCTAGAAATTACAATGCTTTAGGTTCAATTGATGCCAACCAAGGAGATCCATTATTAGGATGGGATACAGATGAATTCCCAACTAATGTTTATGATACTACATTAGCAATGGTAGAAGTATTAAAGAATGGTGGATTACATGATGGTGGAATAAACTTCGATTCTAAGGTTAGAAGAACTTCCTTTGAACAAGAAGATTTATTAATAGCTCATATTGCAGGAATGGACACTTATGCTAGAGGATTAAAGGCAGCAGCTAGAATAATTGAAACTGGATTCCTAGACAACGTTAAAAAAGAAAGATATTCATCTTATGATAGTGAATTAGGTAAACAATTATTAAATAATGAATTAGATTTAGAAGCTTTAACTAATCATGCATTATTAGTTAAAGAAGTTAAAAATAAATCATCACATATTGAATTTGTAAAATCAAAATTAAATGATTTAATATACTAAAATTAAGGAGCTGCTAAAGCAGCTCCTATATTTCAAATATTGGGAGGATATTTTTATGGAATATGTTATAGGTTTAGATTTAGGAACGGGTTCTATCAAGGGGATAGCTTTAGATAAAGCAGGAGAAGTAGTATTAAAACATTCAGAAAGTTATCCTTTATACAACAATAGAGATGGACATTCTGAACAAGAGCCAGAAGATTGGTACAATGCTTCTGTTAAGGTTTTAGAAAAAATAACTAATGAATTAGGTGGAGAGGGCTTAAGAGCTATAAGTATATCAGGTCAAATGCATAGCTTAGTGTTATTAGATAATGAAAATAAACCTATAAGAAGAAGTATTCTATGGAATGATACAAGAACGACTAAGCAATGCCAATATATAATGAATAACTTTGGGGAGAAAGTAATTGAAATTACAGGCAATAAGAGCCTTGAAGGATTTACATTACCAAAGGTATTATGGATAAAAGAAAATGAACCTGAAAATTGGGAAAAGACTAAAAAATTCTGTTTACCTAAAGACTATTTAGTACTTAAATATACAGGTAACATATGCACAGATATTTCTGATGCAGCTGGAACACAAATGTTAAATATTAAAGAAGGAAAATGGTCTGAAGAAATAGCAGAGTTATTATATATAGATTTAGAAAAATACCCTAAAATATATAATTCTACTGAATGTGTTGGAGAATTAAATGAAGAATTAAAAGCAAAATTAAATGCTAAAGGAAGTATTAAAATATTCCCAGCAGGATCAGATAATCCATGTTCAGCATTAGGTTCTGGAATAATAAATAAGAATAGAGACTTATTAAGTATAGGAACTTCAGGTGTATATTTAAAATATGAGGAAGAATACAAAAATTATGGTGGAAAACTTCACATGTTTAATAATGTAATACCAAATAGTTGTTACTCAATGGGTGTAACTCTTTCTGCTGGAGATTCTTTAAGCTGGTTTAGAAATACCTTTGCAAAGGATAAGGATTTTGATGAGATTTTAAGTGGGGTATCAAATGTTAAAGAAGGATCTGATGGATTATTATTTGCTCCTTATATAGTTGGAGAAAGAACTCCTTATGCAGATAGTAATATTAGAGGAACTTTTATTGGAATAGATAAAAGCCATGATTTTAATCATTTTGCTAGAGCAGTAATTGAAGGAATAACATTCTCATTAAAGGATTGCTTTAGTATTTATGAAGATGATAGCGATAGAGAAATAATTTCAGTAGGTGGAGGAGCTAAGTCTAAGGATTGGCTTCAAATTCAAGCTAATGTATTTAATAAGAAGGTAATATCTTTAAAAATAGAAGAAGGTCCATCTCTTGGAGCTGCAATTATAGCATCAGTTTCTTTAAATTGGTTTGATTCCTTCGAAGATGCAGTAAAGGTAATAGTAAAGGAAAAAGAATGCTATTATCCAAATCCAGAAGCAGTAGAAGTATATAAAGAAGTTTATTCTCGTTATAGAAGAGTATATGAAAATATAAAAAATATATAATAGTAGAAAGCTGAGGAAACTCAGCTTTTTTTGTGATAAAATAGGGGTAGATTGATTTTTGAAATTCTTAGGAATATAATATTAATATAAAATACGAATAATTATTGGGAATGAAGTTCTCCCAAGAGAAATCTAAATCGTCTATTTAGGCTAATGACTTCTATGATTTAATCGTAGAATATTAGTCTTTTTTATTTTCTATAGATTTATTATTATTCAAGGGAAAGGTAGTCAAAAGATGAGAATTTTTAAATTAACAATTTCAACTATTATAGTTTCAATTATAATGGGTATTATATCTGCGATATTTTTAAAGTCATTAGAGTTAGTTGGAGCAGTAAGGGGAAACTTTCCTTATTTAATTCTAATAATTCCATTAATAGGTGCACTAACAACATATGTATATTCTAAATATGGAAAAGAATCTAATAGAGGTAATAACTTAATTATTGAAAGTGTTCATAAGGAGACAAAGGTTCCTTTTAGAATGGCGTTTTTAACCTTTATTTTTACTATATTAACTCATTTATCTGGAGGGTCAGCAGGGAGAGAGGGGACAGCAGTTCAGATAGGAGGAGCATTAACAAATAATGTAGCTAATATTTTTAAAATGGAGCATAGAGAAAAAAGAATTTTAGTTATGGTGGGAATAAGTGCTGCTTTTGGATCAATATTTGGAACTCCTCTTGCAGGAACATTCTTTGGAATGGAAGTGTGTTTTATGGGAAAACTTAGTTATGAAGCAATGATGTATTGCTTTATTGGGTCCTATACAGCTAACTTTGTTACAGAAGCCCTAGGTATAATGCACCAAGGTCATGTAATACAATCAATACCGGGTATTTCTATTTATACATTTTTAATAGTAGTTCTATCTTCAATTTTATTTGGGCTTTTTGGAAGAATATTTGCTAAAGGAATTAATTTAGTTAAGGATTTCTATGGAAAATGCATAAAAAATAATATATATAGAGCTTTAATATCAGCATTGGTAGTTTTATTAGTAATTGTAATATTTAGATTATATGACTTTGAAGGTTTAAGTATTTGGCTTGTGGATAATGGATTTTCAGGAGATGTAAGTCTTTTAGATCCAATAAAGAAATTAGTATTAACAGTACTAACCTTAGGAGCTGGACTTCAAGGTGGAGAAGTAACACCATTATTTACTATAGGGGCTTCTCTAGGTGGTGCTATAGGAAATATAACTCATATAGAGCCATCATTACTAGCAGCTATTGGGATGATTTGCGTTTTTGGAAGTGCTACAAATACACCAGTTACCACTATTATGTTAGGAATTAATTTATTTGGAGTACAAGCTATTCCTTACTATGTAATTGGAGCATTTATTAGTTATTATGTAGTAGGAAATAATAGTATTTATGAAGCACAAATCATTAATACCCCTAAGTTAAGAAGGCATGAAAGATATAAGGGAATATCATTAGAAAATATAGGGAAGTAATGTAAAATATACTTGACATTTAAAGTAAAGCAAACTATACTTAAATTGTAAAGTTAACTTTACCTACTAGGAGGTGCAAATTTGAAAACTAGGATACAAGATTTAAGAAAAGAACGTAAGATAACACAAAGTGAATTAGCAGATGTTTTAGATGTAACTAGGCAAACAATAATATCTCTAGAAAGCGGAAAATATAAGGCATCCTTGGTACTTGCTCATAAGATAGCTCAATATTTTGGATTAAAAATAGAAGATGTATTTATTTTTGAGGGAGATGAAAATTTATGTTAGGTATGTTTTGTAGTAGTAACTTTAAAACTAATGAAGAATATAAAAGAGTTATAAAAGGAAGGATATTACTATTTATAGGGCTAATAGTTCTTGGAGTAGTAACATTAATTATAACATTTTTTGGTGATAGATATTTAAATTTAAAGATTAATGAAAGTATGACATCAACTTACTCAGGCTTTGGAACAGGTCTAACAGTAGTAGGAATATTACTTTTAATTAAAAATGTTTCAATTTTAAATAATGAAGATAAACTAAGGAAGGTTCGTATTAGCAATACTGATGAGAGAATTAAGGAAATAAGCTCAAGTGCTTCAAAAATTGCTTTAGGATTCATGTTAGTAACTATGTATTTAGTAGGTTTAATTGGTGGGCTATGGTACCCAGTAATAACTCAAGTTTTGTTTTTAATTATATGTTTATTTTTAGTTGTATATATGATTTCTTATAAAATTATTTCAAAGAAAATTTAAGGGTGATGATATTATGAAAAAATTAAATAACTATATTCGTAATGGATTATTAATTTATGTACTTTGTTTACTTTTCAATCAATTTTTTCAATTACCTGAGTTTTTAAATGGATTTTTCTTAGGCTTAGCAATTACATTAATGATTTGGGGTGGCTATGCTGAAAATCATGATATTACAAAAATAAAGAATTACAAAAAAAGAATTCTATTAAAAATAAAGAATATTTAATGTATAAAGGAAGTGCTAGGCACTTCCTTTTTTATTTTTATACTAATTTTAAATGAGAGCCATCACAAAATGGTGGAGTTTTAGTATGATTACATGCACATAAATGAGCTTTTTCAGTTTTTTTAGCAACAAAAGCTAAAGGCATAAAATTTGTTCCTAAATGGGCACCATTGCAAAAAGGAGAAGTGGCACTTTTCCCACAAGTACACCAAAAGTAAGTTTCATTTTCTTTTAAATCAACTAAAATAGGATGTTTTTTTGATATAGAAGATTTGTCCATAATAACTTCTTCTTTAGATTCATTATTCATGGCATCATATTCAGATTTTATTTTATTAGCAAGGTCTTCATCCTGTTTGTCTACATTAATTAAATACATAAATACACTTCCTGGATAAGTAATATCATGACTTAAATAAATATGTTCTAATGCTTTTCTAGCTAAGGAGATAGTACAGTTCTCATCATGTCCACTATTACATTCCTTGCATATTTTACACACACTTGCAATAGCTTTAGCAATAAGAGTCTTATTATATAATTTTATATCATTTTTAGGTATTAATTTTTGTCCATCATCTATTATTTGAATTCCATTGGGATTTGAAGCTTTTACAGCATTTAACGCGAAGCCTATATTACACTTTGATTTAACACAATCCTTTGTTTTATAAAACTTACATTCTAGGCAAATAAGGCTTAAATTTTCTTCAGTTTTTTCATAATAGTTCATTGGTATCCCTCCCTATTTTAATATTTTCGGATATGAATTTTTAATTTTTATATAGTTATATATAATTTTGTAAATAAAAAAACCTAGTTAACAAAAGTTTTACTAGGTTTTATTTTATTAAAATTCAGATTGTCCTGTAGTTCTTGGGAATGGGATTACGTCTCTGATATTTGCCATACCTGTGATGTACATAATAAGTCTTTCAAAGCCTAATCCAAATCCAGCATGCTTAGTTTCTCCATATTTTCTAAGCTCTAGATACCACCAGTAGTCTTCTTCATTAAGACCCATTTCAGCCATTCTCTTAGTTAAGACATCTATTCTTTCTTCTCTTTGACTTCCGCCTATAAGTTCTCCGATTCCTGGAACTAAAAGGTCAGTTGCAGCAACTGTTTTTCCATCATCGTTTAATCTCATATAGAATGCCTTTATATCCTTTGGATAATCAGTTACGAAAACTGGTCTCTTAAAGTGTTCTTCTGTAAGGTATCTTTCATGTTCTGTTTGTAAATCTATTCCCCATTCTACTGGGTATTCAAACTTCTTATCAGCTTTCTTTAATATTTCAACTGCTTCAGTATAAGTTACCTTTCCAAAGTCAGATGAAACAACATGGTTTAGTCTATCTAAGATTCCCTTATCAACAAATTGATTGAAGAATGCCATTTCTTCTGGACATTCAGCTAAAACATATTCAAGTACATACTTAAGCATATCTTCAGCTAATTCCATATCATCTTGTAAATCAGCAAATGCTATTTCAGGTTCTATCATCCAGAACTCTGCAGCGTGCCTTGCAGTGTTTGAATTTTCAGCTCTGAAAGTAGGTCCAAAAGTATAAACATTTCTAAATGCTAAAGCATAACATTCAGCATTTAATTGTCCTGATACTGTTAAGTTACTTTCTTTACCAAAGAAATCTTGCTTGAAGTCTATTGATCCTTCTTCGGTTTTTGGTACATTGTTAAGATCTAGAGTTGTAACTCTAAACATTTCACCAGCACCTTCACAGTCACTTCCAGTTATTAATGGAGTATGAGTGTAGACAAATCCTCTTTCTTGGAAGAACTTATGAATAGCATATGCAGCTACTGAACGTACTCTAAATACAGCTGAAAATGCATTACTTCTTGGTCTTAAGTGAGCTATAGTTCTAAGATATTCAAAAGTGTGTCTTTTCTTTTGAAGTGGGTAATCATTATTAGACATTCCCTCAACTATAACTTCCTTTGCTTGAATTTCAAATGGTTGCTTAGCTTCTGGAGTAGCAACTAAAGTACCTATAACAGTTATTGATGAACTAATAGGTAATTTTGAAACTTCTTTAAAGTTTTCAATTTTGTTATCAAAAACAACTTGAACGTTCTTAAAGAAAGTACCATCATTTACTTCGATAAATCCAAAAGCATTAGATGCTCTTAATGTTCTTATCCAACCAGAAATTTTAATTTCTTTAGATAAGTATTCTTCTTGGTTTCTATAAAGAGACTTTACATAAACAACTTTACTCATTTCTTTTCCTCCTAGTTAAATTATAAATTCCTAAAAAAATAAAAAACCTTCCATCCCTAATACAAGGGACGAAAGGATAATTTCGCGGTACCACCCAAGTTACTATTATAAATAGCCACTCATCTGACACTAATAATGTCATTCAAATTGTAACGGTTTGAAACCGTCTAAGTCTACTTAAGTAAATAAATATTTACTTGTTCGGTTAGAAACTCAGAGATGTTCTTCACTAAAGGCTTCGTATAAGGCTTACACCATTCCTTACTCGCTAAAACTACTTCCATATAGCTACTCTTCTCGTCATAGTAATAATACAATATACAGTTTATAAAGATTTTACATCAATTTACTAACATTTGCAACGTTTAATCATAATATAATTTTAGGAAATAAATCGGGAGGAATTAAATGAGTAATAAAAATTTTTTAGAAGAAAAATTTATTGAGATAAATAAGCTGAAAAGTCTTTTAGTAACATATCCAAAGGAATATAAAAATAACCTAGTGGAAGTAATGGAGAGAATTTGTAATCAAATCGAAGCATATCTTAGAGAGAATAAAAAAGAATAAAATTCAGCTAAGCTGAATTTTATTCTTTTCCGTTTTCGTAAGAAGCTACTAATTGAGCAGGGAAGTGTAGCATTTGAGTATCTTTAACAATTTTCTTAAAGTCATATTCTAATTCTCTAAACTTAACATCAATAGTTTTATCTTCTTTTATTTCTATTAAAGCATAAGTAGCATTTGGACGTCCGATTTTAGGTTTTCCAACGCTTCCTACATTTATAAATACTTTATTACCGAACTTTTTATAAGAAGGAATATGAGTATGAGCACATATCAGTACATCTTCATTTATTTCATCCATTACTTTTTTAGTGTTTTCAGCATCTTCAAATAGATATTCACTTATGTTATCAGGGCTACCATGAGTAAACAGAACTTTTACTCCGTTAATGTCATAGTTTAGCTTTGTAGGTAGTTCAGATAAATAATATTTATTTGAAGCTCTAACTTCTTCAACATTCCAAGGTAGTGAAAAAGAATTAATTGAAGTATCTCTAATAAAAGTAAAAGCACCATCTACAACAGATGCATCATAGTTTCCCTTTATGCAAGGAATTTCTCTTCTTTTAATTAATGCTATAACTTCGTTTGGATGAGGACCATATCCAACTAAATCTCCAAGACAAACTACTAAATCAACTTTTTGATCATCTATATCTTCTAAAACCTTCATTAGTGAATAAATATTTCCATGTATATCAGATATCGCTGCTATTTTCATAAATAATCCTCCTAAATTAATTTAACTAATTTATTATATCACTATAAATAATTGATATAAATAGATATTATTTTATTCATAAGGTATATTATAAATATAGAAATAAATAGAGGTGAAGAAAATTATGAAGACAAATAGAGTAAATAATGTATTGAAAGAGATGGAAAAGCAAGGCTTAAGTCAAATGATAGTATCATCACCACCTGCTATATTTTATTTAACAGGAAAATGGTTTTCTCCTGGAGAAAGAATGGTTGTCTTATATTTAAATACTAAAGGAAACCATAAACTTATCGTTAATAAGTTATTCCCAGTTTATGAGGATTTAGGAGTAGACTTAATTTGGTACACAGATATTCAAGATCCAATACAAGTTTTATGCACAGTTGTGGACAAAGAAAATACTTTGGCTGTGGATAAAAATTGGCCAGCACACTTTTTAATTAAGCTTATGAATAATAACGGAGCAAAGGCTTTTGTTAATGGATCTCCAATTATAGATAGACTAAGAATGATAAAAGACTCTGAAGAAATAGCATTAATGAAAAAGTCATCTGAAATTAATGATAAAGTTATGCTAGAGTTATGGGACTTCTTAGAAGAAGGAAAAACTGAAAAGTATTATGCTAGCCTTTTAGCAGAGTTATATGAAAAACATGGTGTAAATGAATTCTCATTTTCTCCAATAGTTGCAGTTAGTCCCAATGGTGCTGACCCACATCATCATTCAGATAATACTCCTATTAAAAAAGGACATAGTATAGTTATAGATATTGGAGGAGTGTACAATTCTTATTGCTCTGATATGACTAGAACTGTATTCTTTGGAGCAGAGCCAAGCGAAAGACATGCAGAAATATATAACATAGTTAAAGAAGCAAATTTAAGTGGAATAAAAAAGGTCAAAGAGGGAGTTAAATTCTCAGAAATTGATAAGGCATCTAGAGATTATATTGAAAATGCAGGTTATGGTGAATACTTTACTCATAGAACAGGTCATAGTATAGGAATAGAAGATCATGACTTTGGCGATGTAAGTTCAACAAATAATGAAGAAGTTAAAGAAGGAATGATATTCTCAATAGAACCTGGAATATACTTAAAAGATGATATCGGAGTTAGAATAGAAGATTTAGTTTTAGTAACTAAAGATGGTTGTGAAGTTCTAAATTCAGTAACTAAAGATATAACAATAATTAAATAAAATAGAAGCTGTACAACAGCTTCTAAATAATTTATTTTAGAAACTCCTTGGGGAGTTTCTTCTTTAATTTTACATTTTACATTCTTAATTCTACATTTAAATCTCTTCTATTATTTTATTCATAAGAGATGTAAACTTTTCTTTAACCATATTAGAAGTTTCAACAACTTCTTCATGATTTAAAGGTTGATCTAAGATTCCAGCAGCCATATTTGTTAAGCAAGAGATTCCAAGAACCTTCATGCCAGAGTGAGCAGCTATTATTACTTCTGGAACTGTAGACATACCTACCGCATCAGCACCAAGTACTCTTGACATTCTTATTTCAGCTGGAGTTTCATAAGTTGGACCACTAAACATCATGTAAACACCTTTTTTAATGTCTATGTTTAAGTTTTTAGCAACTTCTTCAGCCTTTGCTATTAATTCAGGTGTGTAAGAACTAGACATATCAGGGAATCTAGGTCCAAATTCTTTTAGATTAGCACCTATTAATGGATTATCTCCTGAGAAATTTATTTGATCCTTTATAATCATTAAATCACCAGGTTTAAAGCTTTCATTTACAGCACCACAAGCATTAGTAACTATAAGAGTTTCTACTCCTAATAATTTCATAACTCTAACTGGGAAAGTTACTTCGCTCATAGCATATCCTTCGTAATAATGGAATCTTCCTTGCATTGCTATAACGCATTTTCCATTTAACATACCAATAACTAATCTTCCAGCATGACCTTCTACTGTTGATACTGGGAAATGAGGAAGTTCTTCATAAGGATAAAATTCTGGATTTTCTATTGAATCAGCTAAAGAGCCAAGACCAGAACCTAATATTAATCCAATTTCAGGTTTGTACTTAGATTTTTCAATTATAAAATCTGCAGCATTTTTAATCTTCATTGACAAGTCCATATCTATCACCTCTATATATAAATTTAATTTAATTAACTATATTAGTTTCTTCTAAATTATAAAATAAAATAATATAAAAGAAAATAATAAAGCTAAATAATATCAATATTATTGGAAGATTGGTCAAAAGATAACAAAAATATCAAAAAAATAAAAGGGGGATGTTTAACGCCCCCTAATTGAAAAAATAGAATTATTAAAATAATCCATTCCTTTATTTCACATTGTCAATTTCTTCATTTTTTCATTTCTTCATTTTTTAATTTTTATTCAATAGTATATCAGCAACTTTAACTACATCTCCAGCTCCTATAGTTAAAATTATATCTTTTTCTGAAGCTTTATTTTTTAAGTATTCAGCTGCTTCTTCATGGCTATGAACATTAGTACATTTAATTCCTTTATCTCTTAATGCATTTCCAAGATCCTCAGAAGAAACTAAACCAGTATCTTTTTCTCTTGCTGCATAGATGTCCATAAGAAGTAATTCATCAACACCATCAAAACAAGTTGTAAATTCGTTAAATAAGGTTTTAGTTCTAGTATAAGTATGAGGTTGGAATACAGCATAAATATTTTCATGAGGTATTAATTCAGCAGTATCTAATGTAGCTTTTATTTCTACTGGATGATGAGCATAATCATCAATTATAGTAGCACCATTAAATTCACCCTTGTACTCAAATCTCTTATGAGCGCCTTTACATTCCTTTAAGCCTTCTTTAATTGCATCATAAGGTAGATTAAATAACAAGCCTACACAAATAGTAGATAATGAATTTAATATATTATGCTTTCCTGTAGTGCTTAAAGTAACATCAAATAACTCTTCATTATCCTTCCAAACAGTGAAGGTTGCACATCCATTATTATTGAAAGTGATATTAGTAGCTCTTACATCACCTTTATTTAATCCATAACTAATAGTATTACATTTAGCCTTCCTTAATATTTCATTTACATTATCATCTTCACAATAACCTATTAGATATCCATCTTCAGGGATTATATTAGAAAACTTTTCGAAAGTTTCTTTTATATGGTTTAAATCTCTATAGTAGTCTAAGTGGTCAGCATCAATATTTAATATAATACCTATATAAGGATAGAATTTAAGAAAAGATTCTTTATATTCGCATGCTTCAGTAATAAAATATTCACTATCTCCAATTTTAAAGTTACCATTTATAGCATCTAACTCTCCACCAACTAATATTGTAGGATCTAAGTCAGCTTTTAAAGTTATATGAGAAAGCATTGATGTAGTAGTTGTTTTACCATGGGTACCTGCTACTGCCACATTGTACTTATGCCCTTTCATAATTAGTCCAAGAAATTCAGCTCTATCAACAAGCTGTATGTTTTGATTTTTAGCTTCTATTATTTCTGGATTGTCTGATGGGATTGCTGCAGTATAAACTACTAAGTCTACATTTTTAATGTTATCTTTGTTATGACCTATGTATATTTCTGCACCCTCAGCTCTTAACTTGCTAGTTATTTCAGATTCCTTAGAGTCAGATCCTGACACTTTATAACCTTTAGTTAATAAAAGGGCAGCAAGACCGCTCATACTAATTCCGCCAATTCCTATAAAATGAACTTTTTTATTTATATCTTCATTAACATTGAATGACAAAATACCAACTCCTTTTATGTTAAGAATAATATTCTAATTATTCTTAAATAGTTTTCACTTTATAATTATATACAAATTTAGAAAAATGAACACACAAAAAAGCTATATATTATATAAATTGGTGAAATTTTATTTAAATTTTTATAATTATATGTAAATTAAATTAATAGTGACTAAAATCTATTGATATTGAGAAAAATATAGAATAAAATATGAATATTAGATGCTTAAAACTAACAAATAATTCGGAAAAAATAAAAAATGTAGGTGATATATTTTGGAAAAATTGAGTAGAAACAGTAGAGTTGTTGCTATCACAAAGGTTTTAACTGAAAATCCTAATAAAGTAATAGGCCTAAATAGATTTTCGGAACTATTAAATGCAGCAAAGTCAACTATTAGTGAAGATATAGTCATAGTAAGAGAGATATTAGAAAAGCTTGAAATGGGAAAAGTCGAAACTATTGCTGGTGCAGCTGGGGGAATTAAATACATACCAGGAATAGAAAAGGAAACTAAGAAAAAGTTTGTTGAAAGTATTTGTGAAATGTTAAAGGACGAAAGTAGAATAGTTCCAGGTAACTTTATTTATGTAACGGATTTAATGTATAATCCTCAAATTATTAGTAAAGCTGGAGTTATTTTATCTTTAGAATTTTACGAAAAAGAAGTAGATTATGTTGTAACTGTAGAAACTAAAGGTATTCCTTTAGCTTATGAAGTTGCAAGAAATCTAGGAATTCCATTAGTAATTATTAGAAGAGATAATAAAGTTACTGAAGGCTCAACAGTTACAATTAACTATGTATCAGGAACAAGTGGTAGAATACAACAAATGTCACTATCTAAGAGGTCTATGAAGCCAAGAAGTAGATGTATATTTATTGATGACTTCTTAAGAGGTGGGGGAACGGCTCAAGGAATAAAGGATTTATTAAATGAATTCGAAAGTGAGCTAATAGGAATTGGAGTATTAGTTGATAATATAGGAGTTACTCAAAAGAGAGTGAAAGATTATATTTCAATAGTTGAAATTAGTAATTTAGACCAAAATAAATCTTTAGAGGTAAAACCTTCAAATTTAATATTATAAAACAACAAATTTATTACACG
>NZ_JABUTB010000003.1:49768-67523 GCF_021443865.1 Clostridium sp. | reverse complement strand
AAAAGGGATATCCCTTTTATTTTTTTGTAAAGAATTATAAGTATATATATGGTATAATTAAGGTTGAAATACTAACATCGATACAATATAATATAATGAGATGTTTACGAACGTTTTTGATAAAATTTATAAATTTGTCCTTAACATTATATAGTGAGGTGAGCTTTATGTATAAATGTGCATTGATTTTAGCAGCAGGGCAGGGAACAAGGATAAAATCAAATTTACCAAAGGTTTTACACAAAGTCTGTGGTAAAGAAATGGTTAATCATGTTATAGATACAATGAGAAAAGCTAAAATAGATGATATAAATGTAATTATAGGAAAAGGAGCAGAACTAGTAAAAGAAAAAACTGCTTCAAGAAATATTAGTTATTCACTACAAGAAGAGCAACTAGGAACTGGGCACGCTGTAAAATGTGCTATTGATTTCTTAAAAGATAAAAAAGGAATCGTAGGTATTTTTGCTGGCGATGCTCCTTTAATCAAGCCTGAAACTATTGAAACTTTATTTAATACTCATATGGAAAATAATAATTCTGCAACATTATTATCTTCTATAGTTGAAGATCCAACAGGATATGGAAGAATAGTTAGAGAAGGCAATAAAGTATTAAAGATTGTTGAGCATAAGGATTGTACTGAAGAAGAGTTAAAAATAAATGAAATGAATGCGGCAATTTATTGCTTTGATATTGAAAAATTATTAAGTTCTCTTGAAAAGTTATCTAATGATAATAGTCAAGGTGAATACTATTTAACAGATGTTATAGGAATATTAAAAAGTGAAAATGAAAAAGTAGGTGCAGTATCAATAGATTATGAAGAAACTATAGGTGTTAATTCTAGAGCTCAATTAGCAGAGGCAGAAGAAATATTAAGAAGAAGAATTAACAAAATGCACATGGAAAATGGAGTTACGTTAATAGACCCGAATTCTACATATATAGGGGATGATGTAGAAATAGGAAGAGATACTATAATATATCCTGGAAACGTAATTGAGGGCAATACTAAAATTGGAGAAGGAGTTATGATATATCCTAATTCAAGAATTTCAAATAGTATTATCCATAATGAAGTAGAAATACAGTCTTCTGTAATAATAGATAGTAAAATTGGGGAAAGAACTACTGTTGGCCCATTTGCATATATAAGACCAGAATCTGTAATAGGAAATGATGCTAGAATAGGAGATTTTGTTGAAATTAAAAAATCAACTATAGGAAATAATACAAAGGTATCTCATTTAACATATATAGGAGATGCAAAAGTTGGGGAACATTGTAATTTTGGATGTGGAACAGTAGTTGTAAACTATGATGGTAAGAAGAAAAATACAACAGTAATAGGAAATAATAGCTTTATAGGTTGCAATACAAACTTAGTATCACCAGTTACAGTAGAAGATAACACATATATCGCAGCAGGTTCAACTATAGTAAATGATGTTAAAGAAGGAGAACTTGCAGTTGCAAGAGCTAAACAAAGGAATATAGAGGGTTGGGTAGCTAAAAAAGGTCTTACTAACAAATAGTTATTTAGATAAACAAAAGTGCTAAAATATAAGGAGGTCTTCACACAATGATAACCCATGGAAAGAATATAAAAATATTTACTGGAAACTCACATCCAGAATTAGCGAAGGAAATTGCTGACATTTTAGGATTGCCACTTGGAAAAGCAAAGGTTTCAACATTTAGCGATGGTGAAATATCAGTCGATATAGGAGAAACAGTAAGGGGAGCAGATGTATTTGTAGTTCAATCAACAAGCTCACCAGTAAATAATAATTTAATGGAACTGTTAATAATGATAGATGCATTTAAGAGAGCATCAGCTGGAAGAATTACAGTTGTTATGCCTTACTATGGATATGCTAGACAAGATAGAAAAGCTAAGTCTAGAGATCCAATTACAGCAAAATTAGTTGCAGATTTATTAACAGCAGCAGGCGCAGACAGAGTATTAACTATGGATTTACATGCAGCTCAAATCCAAGGATACTTCAATATACCAGTTGACCATTTATTAGGATCACCAATATTAGCAAATTATTTTGTTGATAAAGGATTTGACGAAGATGACGACGTAGTTGTTGTTTCACCTGATTTAGGAAGTGTTACAAGAGCTAGAAAATTTGCAGATAGATTACACGCACCAATAGCAATCATTGATAAGAGAAGACCTAAGGCAAACGTATCAGAAATAATGAATATTATAGGAGACATAAAAGGTAAAAGATGTATTCTTATAGATGATATGATAGATACAGCAGGAACTATTGCAAATGCAGCAAATGCTTTAAAGGATTTAGGCGCTAAAAATGTTTATGCATGTTGTACTCATGGAGTTTTATCAGGACCAGCTTTTGAAAGAATAACTAATTCAGCTATAGAAGAATTAGTTATGCTAAATACTATAAAGCTACCAGAAGATAAACAAGATTTAATTAAATTTAAAGCATTATCAGTAGCTCCTTTATTTGCAGAAGCAATAAAGAGAATATATGATGATGAACCAATAAGCAAACTATTTGAAGCTTAATACATAATTGGATAAAAAGCCTCTAAGAAGCATAAACTTTTTAGAGGCTTACTATTTATATTTAATTGTGGTATTTAATTTGAGACAAAAAGCATTAAGAAAATTGATTTATTATACAGTTTTAAGGATGGTGTTATATTTATGAATAATAAATTAGGTAAGGTATTAATTGTAGATGACGATGAAAATATATGCGAAGTTATTAATATGTATCTATTAAATGGAGGCTATGAAACTAGAATATGTCACAATGGTAAAGAAGCAGTGAACTTATTCGTAGATTTTAAGCCAGATATAATACTACTTGATATTATGCTCCCTAAAATGGATGGAATTGAAGTTTTAAAATGGATAAGAAAAAATAGTGAAATTCCAGTAATTATGTTAACAGCGAAGGGTGATACTTTTGATAAAGTATTAGCATTAGAGCTTGGAGCTGATGATTATATAGTTAAGCCTTTTGAACCTAAAGAATTAATGGCTAGGATAAAAGCTGTTATGAGAAGATATAATTATGATGAAAAGGATGAAGATACTATTAATTATCCAGATTTAATGATAGATGCCTCTTCTTATAATGTTATATACAAGGGAGAAGAAATAAAGATGCCTCCTAAGGAATTTGAACTTTTAAATTATTTAGCAGTAAATAAAAATAAGGTTTTTACAAGAGAGCAATTATTATGTGAGGTTTGGGGTTATGATTATCCTGGAGACTCCAGAACAGTAGATGTTCATATTAAAAGGCTTAGAGAAAAGATAAACGGTGGAGCTAATTGGCAAATTGAAACTGTTTGGGGTGTAGGATATAAATTTGAGGTGAAATAGATGAAAAGGAAAAGTGTAATATATAAACTTTTAATTACATTTTCATCTATTACTACAATTGTTTTAATATTAGTTGGAATATCTTTATCAATAATTATAAATAAAGAATATTCTAATCAAAAAAGAGAACTTATAGGTAAATATATTGAAATAATTGAGGAATCTACAACAAAATTCATAAATAACAATGATGAAGCAGGCTATAAGGATTTAACTAATACCATGAAGATAGTTAAATTATCTGTAAATATGGATTCAATAATAATAGATAGCCAAGGCTATGTTTATGAGGTTTCAGATGAAGAACTATCTTATTTAAAATATACTAAATTAGATATAAAAGATTCAGATTTAGCAGCATTAAAAGATGATAAATCAATTGAAAATGACTTTATAAATAAATTTAATAAGAAGACAAAAGCTCATTATATACCCCTTTTTGGGAATGGGAGCTTTAATGGAATAATTATTTTATTAGAAAATGGTATAGAAAAGAGTTTTCCTAATTTATACAATATAATTTGGATATCTGTAATAATTGCAGTGATATTAGCTGATATAGTAGCTTATTATTTTGCAGAAAAAATACTAATAAACCCTTTAGCTGAAATTAATGATGCAGCAAGAAAGCTTGCAAAGGGAGAGGTTGAAAAAAGAGTATACATAGAATCAGATGATGAAATTGGAGAGTTGGCTGATTCCTTTAATATGATGGCAGAATCTTTAGAAAAAGTTGATTCAGCAAGAAGAGAGTTTATTTCAAATGTATCTCATGAATTAAGATCACCTATAACATCTATAAAGGGATTTATTACAGCAATTATAGATGGAGTTGTATCTAAGGATAGAGAAAATTATTACTTAAATATAGTTAATGATGAGGTTAGCAGGCTATCAAGGCTAGTAACAGACCTGTTAGATATATCATCTATGGAAGCAGGTAAATTAAAATTAGATATAGACAAGGTAGATATTAATGAAATAGTAACCTTATGTATATTGAATTTACAAGGCAGAATTGAAGAAAAAAATATAAGTGTAGAAGTTATATTTAGTGATAATCACCAATATTGTTTTGCAGATAGAGATAGAATAATTCAAGTTATAATAAACTTAATTGAGAATGCTATTAAATATGGGGATGAAGGTGGTAAAATACAAATAGAAACTTATGCTAAATCAGATAAAGTTTTTATAAGTATATTTAACACAGGAGAAACTATTCCTAAAGAGGATATGAATAAAGTTTGGGAAAGATTTTATAAAAGAGATAAGTCTAGAACAAATAAAATAAGTACAGGTTTAGGATTACCTATAGTAAGATTAATTTTAACTGAACATAAACAGGATATTTGGATTGATAATGTTCTAGGTAAAGGTGTGAAATTTACATTTACATTAAAGAGAGCTAATAAATAAAAAGCTTTTGAGGGGATGTTGAGTACTATGAGTAGAGAAGATAACAAAAACAATGATGATTTTCAAGAAAATAATACTCCTTCAATAAAATTTATGAAAAGAAAATTTAGACATAGGATTTTAGAATTATTAAAAACTATAATGTATGTTTTTATTACAGTTTCTATAAGTATAATATCATTTATTATATTTTTTAATTATAAATATAAGGATTTATTAGATAGTAATTATAAAAGTTTAGAGGGCTACAATAGCAATGAAAATTACTATAATGCTGTAGAAAATGTAAAGAACTCTTTAGTAACTGTTGGAAGAAGTAAGGAAGCCTTAAAGGAAAATGAATATATAGAAGGAAATATGACAGGAATAATAATAGAAGATAGTGGGAAAATAATAACTAATTATTCATTAATAAAAGATTTAAAAGAAATATATGTTAAGCTATCCTTTGTTAATTCAGAACCCATAAAAGCAGATATAATTTTCCATAATGAAGATATTGATATTGCTGTACTAAAGGTCAATAGTGATAAAGCTTTAACATCAGTGAAATTTGCAGCTAGGAATGAAATAATAGAAGGAGAAAAAATTCTATTAATTAGTAATTCAACTTCTGATGAATACATAGATAATTTAGTTCCGGGTATTATTACATCTTCTAATAGGCAAATAGAAGTAAATGAAAAAAGTTATAATTTATTTGAAGTTAATACTCCAATAAATGAATTTAATACTGGAGGAATAATAAGTAACTTAAAGGGTGAACTTATAGGAATTGCAAGTAAAAAAATAAGTGATGTTATGAATATTCAAGGGCTTTATTACGTTATAGACTTAAGTTCAACAGAGAAAATTATTAGTTATACAAATGAGATAAAAGATATATTAGGAGTAATTGAAGGGGAGTTTATTGAAGTTAATAACATAGAAGGACGTGGCGGATTATATATTACTAGAGTAAATGAAAGCAGAAATTCATATAAAGCAGGACTAAGACCAACCGATATAATAATTGAAATTGATGGCCAAAAATTCAATGATATTACAGAGGTATTAAACATGGTTAAAAATAAAGAAAATGGAGATACTGTAACCTGTAAGGTAATGAGATCTGGAGATATTATAGAAGTTGATATAGTGTTGAATTATATTAATAAATAGCAACCTTAGAGAGTGTTGCTATTTTTTAAAAGCCTTTTATTATTGTAAAAAACTAGTATAATATAAAATATGTAAAGATTCATTAGGAGGACAAATTACTATGTTTTTAATTGTAGGTCTAGGAAATCCAGGTAAAGAGTATGATGGCACTAGACATAATATAGGTTTTGAAGCTATAGATTCTCTAGGGAGAAAATATAGTATAGATTTAAATAAATCAAAATTTAAAGGTGTATTTGGAGAGGGTTTTATAGAAGGTAAAAAGGTTATTTTACTAAAGCCTACTACATATATGAACTTAAGTGGAGAAAGTATTAGAGAAGTAATTGATTTTTATAAAATTGATAATAATAATATTATAGTTATATATGATGATATAAGCTTAGAAATTGGAAAATTAAGAATAAGAGAAAAAGGAAGCGCTGGTGGGCATAATGGTATAAAGAGTATAATAGCTAATATGAACACAGATGTTTTTCCAAGAATTAAAATTGGCGTAGGACAACCTAAAGGTGATTTAGTTTCTCATGTTTTGGGAAGGTTTAACAAAGAAGAAGAACAAGATTTAAAAGAGGTTATTGAAGCATCAATTAAAGCAGTAGAAATAATAATAAAAAACGGAGCCAAAACAGCTATGAACGAATTAAATGGATTTAAGCTGTCAAAAAATGAATAATAAGGATGGTGTATTTTAATGAGATTAAAGGGGGTATTACAACCTTTAAGTGAAAACTCAACTTTTAATGAAATAGTAGCAAGTATAAAGGCAGATAAATTTCCTATAAATATAAATGGATTATCTGACTCAGGTAAAAGTTACAGTATATTTGGTATCTACGAAGAAGCTGATTCACCTATGATTATTTTAACTAATAATGATATGGAAGCAAAAAATTTATATGAAGATTTAAGCTTTTATACTAATGATATTTATTACTTTCCAGCAAAGGAAGTAGTTTTTTATAATATTGATGCTATTTCAGGAGATTTAAGGTGGGCAAGATTAAAGGTAATTAAAGAAATCTTAAATAATAATAAGAAAATAATAGTTACATCAATTGACTCCTTAACATCAGTTTATACACCTAAAGAGTTGTTTAATAAATATAATATAACTTTAAGTGTAGATGATGAAGTAGATTTTAAAGATTTATCTAAGAAACTTTTAGAATGTGGTTATGAAAGAGTTGAAGCTGTTGAAGGAAAGGGAGAATTCTCTTTAAGAGGAGGTATATTAGATGTATTTCCACCTATATCAACTTACCCATATAGAATAGAGCTTTTTGGTGACACTATAGATTCAATAAGAACTTTTAATACAGAATCTCAAAGAAGTATTGAAAAGGTTGACTCTATGGAAGTATTCCCAGCAAAAGAAGTTATCTTAGATGAAGAAGCTTTAAATAGAGGGAAAGAAAATATTTTAAAAGAACTTGAAGAAATTAAATCTAAGGGAAAATCTGATGATGAAAGAATAGTGAAACTTGAAGCCATAGTTAAGGCTAATGTGGAATCTTTAAGTGAAACTTTAACTTTTGAAACAGTAGATAGTTATTTGCCTTACTTTTATGAAAGGACAGATAGCTTTTTTGACTATGTAAAAAATTATATATATGTAATTGATGACTTGAAAAAGTGTGAAGGAAAGCTAGAAAGTTCTTACTTTGAATTTAAAGAAAATTATGAAGCATTTCTTCAAAGAGGAGGGATATTACCTTCACAAGTTAATTTATTACTAAATCAAGAAGAGTTAATAGAAAAGTTAGAACTACAAAAGGCAATTACGTTAGATGTATTTGATAATAATAGTAAGTTATTAAGACCTAATAAAAAGTATTCATTAAATTCTATAACCTTAAATAGCTACCAAGGTCAGTTAGATTTATTAATAGAAGATATAAAGGATAAAAAATCTAAGGGATATAGAACAATAATATTATCAGGTACAAGGCCAAGAGGGGAAAGATTAGTTAATACACTAAGAGATAGAGAAATTGAAAGTGTATATAGAGATGATGTAAGCTCTATAGAATTAGGTGAAGTAGTTATTACCTTCGGAAATCTTTTAAAGGGCTTTGAGTATCCTGAATTAAAGTTATGCGTTATTTCCGATAAGGATGTATTTGGGGAAGCTAAAAGAAAAATATCAAAGAGAAAAACTAATAAAAAAGGTATAGGTAAAATAAAAAGCTTTGCTGAACTTAAATTAGGAGACTATGTTGTTCACGCAAATCATGGTGTAGGTGTTTACAAGGGTATAAAGCAAATTGAAGTAGGTGGCCATAAAAGAGATTATCTAGATATAGTTTATGATAAAGGAGATAAGCTTTATGTTCCTGTTGACCAATTAGATTTAGTTCAAAAATATATAGGTTCAGAAGGAAAAACTCCTAAGGTAAATAAATTAGGTAGTGCTGAATGGACTAAGGCTAAAGCTAAGGTTAGAAAATCCATAAATGAAATTGCACAAGACTTAGTTAAGCTATATGCAACTAGAGCAACATTAAAGGGACATAAATATAATAAAGATACAGAATGGCAAAGACAATTTGAAGATGAATTCCCATTTGAGGAAACACCAGACCAATTAACATCTCTTGAAGAAATTAAGAAGGATATGGAATCAGATAAGCCAATGGATAGACTTCTTTGTGGTGATGTTGGTTATGGTAAAACAGAAGTTGCTGTTAGAGCTGCCTTTAAAGCTGTTATGGATGGTAAACAAGTTGCTTTCCTAGTACCAACTACTATATTAGCAGAACAGCACTATAAGAATATGATTAAGAGATTTTCAGATTTCCCTGTGAAAATAGATATGATAAGTAGATTTAGAAGTGCTAAAGAGCAAAAGGCAACACTTCAATCTGCTAAGGAAGGGAATGTAGATATATTAATAGGTACTCATAGATTAGTATCTAAAGATATAGTTTTTAAAGATTTAGGCTTATTAATAATTGATGAAGAGCAAAGATTTGGGGTTGCACAAAAGGATAAAATTAAAAATTTAAAGAAAAATGTTGATGTATTAACATTGAGTGCTACGCCAATACCAAGAACTCTTCACATGTCATTAACAGGAGCTAGAGATATTTCTGTAATAGAAACTCCTCCAGAGGAAAGATACCCTATCCAAACTTATGTAGTAGAGCAAAATGACCAGCTGGTTAGAGATGCTGTATTAAGGGAGGTAAATAGAGGAGGCCAAGTTTATTATGTTTATAATAGAGTAGACAGCATAGAAAATATGGCTAAATATTTATCCGATTTAATTCCTGAATGTAAAATTGGAATTATTCATGGGCAGATGACAGAAAGACAGCTAGAAACTGAAATGGTAAGCTTTATGAATAGGGATTATGATGTTTTAGTGTGTACAACTATAATAGAAACAGGAATAGATATTCCAAATGTTAATACTATGATAATTCATGATTCAGATAAGATGGGATTATCTCAGCTTTATCAATTAAGAGGTAGAGTTGGTAGATCTAATAGAATAGCATATGCATACTTTATGTATACTAAAGATAAGATTTTAACTGAAGTTGCAGAAAAGAGATTAAAAGCTCTTAAAGATTTTACAGAACTTGGTTCTGGTTTCAAAATAGCCATGAGAGACTTAGAAATCAGAGGTGCTGGTAATATGATGGGTTCAGCACAACATGGGCATATGGCAGCTATAGGTTATGACTTATACTGTAGAATGCTAGAAGATACCATTAAGATAATTAAGGGTGAAATAGAAAAAGAACCTATTGAAACTACAGTAGATATAAAAGTAGATGCATATATTCCAGGAACTTATATAGAAGATGAAATTCAAAAGATAGAAATTTATAAGAAAATTGCAGCTATAGAGAGCTTAGATGACTATATGGATATTAAATCAGAGCTTGAAGATAGATATTCAGAAATTCCAGATCCTGTTTATAATTTAATGGATATAGCATATATTAAGAGTAGAGCAAAAATGCTTTCAATTGAGGAAATTAAAGAAACACCAAAGGAAATTAAATTTATTTTTGCAGATAGTACTACTAACATTAATAAGATATATAAGTATCTACTACAAAATTATAAGGATAAATTATTCTTAATGTTTGGAGAAAAACCGTATTTTGGTGTTAGAATTTCTGAAATTAAAAAGGAAGAAGTTTTAATTTTATTCAAAGAGATATTGGACAATTTAACCAAAAATATTTAAAGTTAATTAAGAAATTGAATAACTGACACAATATTGATATACTATTTGTATATAATTAAATGGCTTAAAAAATTAAATAGAAATGAGGGAACATCATTGGTAAAAATTAAAAAAATAATAGCTGCAGGAGCCTTAAGTATATTTGCTTTTTCAGCAGTTGGATGCGAAATGATACAAAGGACACCAGAGTCAATCAACAACACTGTGTTAGCAAAGGTGGGAAATCTTAAGGTTACAAGAGGGGAAGTTAATGAGTTAGCAGATCCTTATTTACAACAATATGGTGAAGATTACGATACAAATGCAGCAATAGCAGATCAAGTAAAAGAATTAAGAATTCAAGCAATAAACTTGCTAGTAGAACAAAAAATTATGTATAAGAAAGCTGAAGAGCTAGGAGTACTTCCAACAGAAGAAGAAGTAGCAGCTGAAACTGATAAGTATATTGAAAATCAAAAGGAAAATTTTGGAGGAGAAGAAGCTTTTAATACTGCTTTAACAAATGCAGGAATGACTTTAGATGAATATAGAGAAAAATTAAATAAAAATATGGAAGATAGTTTAATAAGTACTAAAGTTACTGAAGAAATCTTTAAAGATGTATCTGTGTCAGATGAAGAAATTAAAACATATTATGATGAACACATGGATAGCTTTAAGAGTGCAACAGTTTCTCATATATTAATAAAAGATGAAGCAAAAGCTAAAGAAATAAGAGAAAAAGCAGCAAATGGAGAAGATTTTGCTACTTTAGCAAAGGAAAATTCAGAAGATACAGGAACTGCTGAAAAGGGTGGAAGCTTAGGAACAGTAACATATGATACTACTGAATATGTTGCAGAATTTACAGAAGCCTTTAAGAAATTGAATGAAGGTGAAATTTCAGAGCTTGTAAAGAGTAATTATGGATACCACATAATAAAGGTTACGGATATTAAACAAAAAACTTTTGATGAATCAAAGGATTCTATAAAGACTACATTAGAAAATGAAAAGAAAAATGAAATATATACTTCTTCTATTGAACAATGGAAGAAAGACTATAATGTTAAAACATACGAAAATAGATTATAGAAAAATTAAGGAATTAGCTAGTATATAGCTAATTCCTTTTTTCTTTTAAGTTACCTAATATTTTTTTGGATTAAATAAAAATTGGTTATATGGGTATAAAATTTCTAAGAAGTCAAATAATAATATTGCAACTAATTATTAATTAAGGAGGTAGCTCGTAATAATGAAAGCAACAGGGATAGTTAGACGTATTGATGACTTAGGAAGAGTTGTAATACCAAAGGAAATAAGAAGAACCTTAAGGATTAGAGAAGGAGATCCATTAGAGATTTTCACTGATAGAGAAGGTGGAGTTATTTTAAAAAAATATTCACCTATTGGGGAATTAACTGATTTTTCGAAAGAATATGCTGAAAGCTTACAACAAGCAATTGGACATATTATTTTAATAGCAGATAAGGATGCATTTATATCAGTCAGCGGGGGCTCTAAGAAGGAGTATGTTGAAAGAAAGGTTAGTCAAGAGCTAGAAAAAATAATGGAAGAAAGAAAAGCTGTTTTGATAACAGAGCAAAGCAAAACAATTCCATTACATAGTGATGAAGAAGCAGGAAAATATACTAGCCAAGTAATATCTCCTATAATAGCAGAAGGTGATGCAATAGGAGCAGTTATTATCTTATCAAGGGAACCAGGCGAAAAGCTAGGTGAATTAGAATTAAAGCTATCTGAAACCGCTTCAGCTTTCCTAGGTAAACAAATGGAACAATAAACAGAACTAATTAATAAAATATAAAGTTATCAATAAAAGTAATAATACCTCTAAACTTAAAATAAAAATTATTAAAGCAATAAAAGTTTGGAGGTATTTTATGAAGAAACAATCACTAATAAAAGCCAGTTTAATACTTGGAATGGCAGGGATAGTAGCAAGGTTTTTAGGATTATTCTTTAGATGGCCACTAATTATGCTTATAGGGGATGAAGGTGTAGGATATTATCAAATGTCATATCCTCTGTATATGTTTTTCGTTGCTATGGCTTCAGGAGTTCCTGTGGCTATTTCAAAGATGATTTCAGAGAAGAAAGCAAAGGGAGATATAGAAGGCATATTTGTAACATTAAAGGAATCTACAATGTTAATGATGGTTTTTGGAATTGGTACAAGTCTTTTGTTATTTGTTTTTGCTAAACCTATTATTAATTTTGTTCAGTGGGATATGAAATCTTATTATTCTTTAGTAGGGATATCTTTTGCACCTTTTGTAATTTCTATTATGACTATATATAGAGGCTTTTTTCAAGGGCTTCAAAATATGACCCCATCAGGTGTTTCGCAAATATTAGAACAAATAGGAAGAGTGATAATTGGTGTTGGACTTGCTATCCTACTTTTACCTAAGGGTATAGAGTATGCAGCTGGTGGAGCAGCCTTTGGAGCAGCAGCAGGAGGAGTTATAGGAGCAAGTTATCTGCATGAAAAGTATAAAAAGATTAAAAAAGAAATGTGGAATAGGAAGGTTAGAAGTAACCCAGAAGTGCTTACAGCCATATTAAAAATAGCGTTACCTATTTCAGTAGGAGCAACTGTAGGAACTATAATGAGTTTAATTGATTCTATACTAGTTCCACAAAAATTATTACAAGCAGGTCTAGTGTCTGAAAAGGCAACTATTCTTTATGCACAACTTACAGGCAAAGCTAATGTAATAACTAATATTCCATTAACTTTATCTATGGCTCTTGGAACTGCACTTATTCCTATAATAGCAGAGAAGTATGTAATGAATAGAAGAGATGAACTAGAGTCAAAGGTACAATTAGCTATGAAGATGTCCATGCTTATAGCTATGCCTTGCACCTTAGGGCTTTTTTTCCTTGCAGGACCTATAATGAAGGTTATATTTCCAGGAAGATATGATGGAATATTAATTCTAAAGTATTTATCATTATCCGTACCATTTATAATATTAACTCAAACAACTACATCAATTATGCAGGGAATAGGTCATTACATTAGGCCTATTATTAACTTGTTTATAGGATGTATAGTTAAAGTAATATTAACATTTATTTTAGTTCCTAGACCTGAAATTAATATATATGGAGCTGTTATAGCTAGCATTTCTGCTTATTTAGTGGCAACTATATTAAATCTTATTTCTTTAAGAAAAAGATTGAGGCTAAGACTAAATGTATATAAATCTTTTATAAAACCTATAATTGCAGCTTCTATTATGATTATTGGCGTAATATTTTCATATAATTTAATATTTATTAAAACTAATAGCAATACTTCTTCTTGCTTATTATCTATATTTTTGGGTATTATTATATATGTAATATTAATAGTAATACTTAGAATATTTAGTATAGATGAAATAAAAAATAAATTTGTAAAAAATTAATTAGTAAGGAGAGAAACCTAATGATAAAAATAATAGGTTTAGGACCAGGAGCACCAGATGCCTTAACCATTGGTGCAGTTAGGGCCTTAGAAGAAGGAGAAAATATATTTTTTAGAACTGAAAAACATCCTACTGTAGACTACTTAAAATCAAAAGTAGAAGGATTTAAAACATATGATCATTATTATGAGACTTCAGATAATTTTGATGAAGTTTATGAAAATATAGCTAGTGACATAGTAAAAAATCACAAGGAATTTGGAGAAATAGTTTACGCTGTTCCTGGACACCCACTAGTAGCTGAAAAATCAGTATTCAATCTTATTAGCTTATGCGATAAGGAAAATATTAAATATGAAATAGTACCAGCTGTAAGCTTTATTGATGCAATGATGGATGTATTAAAAATAGATCCAATTGAAGGACTAAAAGTTATTGATGCTTTTGATATAGGTAATCAAGTTTTAGACAAGAGAATTGGAACTATAATTACCCAAGTATATAATCCTTTAATAGCATCAGAAGTAAAGTTAAGACTACTAGACTATTACAACGATGATACAGAGATATACTTTGTTAGAGCTGCAGGCATAGAGGGAGAAGAGTCTATTAGAACAATACCTATTTATGAACTTGATATGCAAGAAGATATAGACTATTTAACTTCTATTTATATACCAAAGGACATGGATAACAAGAAGGATTTTAATGATTTAGTTGAAATAATTGATACTTTAAGAGGAGAGAATGGATGCCCTTGGGATATGGAACAAACTCATGAAAGTATAAAGAATCAACTATTAGAAGAAGCTTATGAATTAGTAGATAGCATAAATAACGATGATATAGATGGAATGATAGAAGAACTTGGAGATGTTTTATTACATGTAGTTTTCCATGCATCTATAGGTAAAGATGATGGATACTTTAATATTTATGATGTAATAGGATCCATATGTAATAAAATGATTTATAGACACCCTCATGTTTTTGGAAGTGTAGAAGTTTCAAATAGCAATGAGGTTGTAGATAATTGGGAAGAACTTAAGAAAAAAGAAAAAAGTCATAACACTATTACTGATGAAATGAAAGCTATAGCAAAGGCACTTCCAGCTTTGGTTAGAGCCCATAAGGTTCAAAAGAAGGCTGCTAAGGTAGGTTTCGATTGGGATAAAGTAGAAGATGCTTCATTAAAAGTAGAAGAAGAATTAAAAGAGGTATTAGATGTATATAAATCCAATAATAAGGAGAAAATAAAAGGTGAAGTAGGGGACTTATTATTTGCATCTGTTAATGTAGCAAGGCTATTAGATATAGATGAAGAAGAAGCATTAAATTTAACTATACAAAAGTTTATAAATAGATTCTCTTTTATTGAAGAAGAAGCATTGAAAAATAATAAAAATTTAAATGAAATGACTTTAGAAGAAATGGATAAACTTTGGGATGAAGCAAAAAAAATAAAGAATTTAATAAAATAAAGAAGGATTTATAAATTTTTTGAAGAATAGTATTATAGTGATTTATACTATGCTATAATTAACTTATTGTAAAAAATAGCTTTTATAACAAAAAAATCATAATGTTATAGACTAGCGCAAAAAGACGATATATAATAAGAGAATGTAGTTATAGTACATATTAACAGAAATGGTTAACTACTAAAATATACACGGGTTATTTAAGGAGGATGTAATTGTGAATAAAGCAGAATTAATCACTAGCATGTCAGAAAAAAGCAAATTAACTAAGAAGGATGCTGAATTAGCGTTAAAAGCTTTTATAGAAAGCGTTGAAGAAGCATTAGAAAACGGAGAAAAAGTTCAATTAGTTGGATTTGGTACTTTTGAAACTAGAGAAAGAGCAGCAAGAGAAGGTAGAAATCCTAGAACTAAGGAAACAATAAGCATTCCAGCTTCAACTGTTCCAGTGTTCAAAGCAGGAAAAGAATTTAAAGAAAAAGTTAATAAATAGTATAAATAGAACCCCAGTTTACTGGGGTTCTTTTGATAAATATTAAGGTTTAAGGAGAGCGAATATGAGATTAGATAAATATTTAAAAGTTTCTAGAATTATTAAAAGAAGAACTGTAGCTAAAGAAGTATGTGAAGGCGATAGAGTTTCTATTAATGGTAAAATAGCTAAACCTTCAACTGTAGTTAAAGAGGGAGATATTATAGAAATACAATTTGCAAATAGATCTCTAAAGGCAAGAATAGTAAACATAGCTGAACATGTAAGAAAAGAAAATGCAAAAGAAATGTATGAGATATTAGAAGGCGAAGAAGATAAAGAATAAATATTATATCTCTTTCATATATTTTTATAAAGAATATGTGGAGGAGATAAAATGGAAAAGAAAAGTGAAAATAAACTAGAAGAACCTAGAAGTAATATAGTTTTAGAAAATAGAAAAAAGTTAACACTTACAGGGGTAGAAGAAGTTATAAGTTTTGATGATGAGAAGATTTTATTGAATACAAAGTTAGGTTTTTTAACTATTAAGGGATCAGAATTAAAAATGAACAAATTAGATGTACAAAATGGTGATGTAATAATAGTTGGGAATGTAGCTTCAATAGTATATAGTAGTAAGGAAATAAAAAAAGAAAAAGAAAGTATAATTTCCAAATTATTTAAGTAGGTAAATGATATGCCGTTATCTTTAGAAGTTCAAATTGACATATTAGTATATTCCATACTTGCTGGAATATTAGTAGGCGTATTATTTGATTTATATAATATAATAAGGGGATTTAGAATTCCTAAAATAATAGTAATAATCGAAGATATATTATTTTGGATTCTTACCGCTGTTATAGTGTTTACCTTTTTACTATATACCAATTATGCTTTCCTAGGTCCTTATGTATATATATTTATGGTTTTAACTTTAATCCTTTATTTGAAATTTATAAGCCCTACAGTCTTTAGAATAGAGAAATTTATAATTAATAAGGTTGCTAAAATTATTAGGATAACTTTTAAAAATGCAGTATATCCAATAAAGATAATATACTATAGTATTTCTGGTAAAAAATTATAGGAAAACTATGAACATAAAAAAATAACTTGAATAAAATATTTATAGTGTTTAAAATATATTGTATAATATATTTTAAAGAGGGTGAGAGCAATTAAAAAGCAACTAACTCTTAAAAGATTAATTATAGTTATTATTTTTGTTATTTTTGGTGCTAATTATATAAAACAAGAAATTACAATTAGAAGAATCCAATCAGATATTATAAATAGTCAGGAAGAATTACAAGAGCTTAAGAATAAAAATATTGAATTAGAATCAGATCTTAAAAAAGCTAACGAGTCTAATGAATATCTTGAGAAACTTGCAAGAGAAAGACTAGGTATGATTAAAGATGGAGAAAAAGTTGTAGATTCTCAGCAGCAAAATTAAAAAAAATATGTTTTAGAACTATTTAAAAGAGGTTATTATTATAATAACATATATTATTTAATTTTTAAGGAGGAATCTTTGTAACATGACCTTGATGGCAGGAAACATATTAGAAGGTACAGTGGTTAATATAACTAGTTTTGGAGCTTTCGTTGAAATAGAAGGAAAGACAGGACTGGTTCACATTTCAGAAGTGGCAGATTCATTTGTTAAGGATATTAGAGAACATCTTAAGGAACAAGATAAGGTAAAAGTAAAAGTAATATCTATTGATGATAATGGGAAGATTAGCTTGTCAATAAAGCAAGCAAATGTACAAAAAAAATCAATTAAACCTGTAGAAATAGATTGGACCTCAGAAAGCAAAAAGGCTAGTCCTAATACAGGCAATTTCGAAGATATAATGTCAAGGTTCTTAAAAGACAGTGAAGAAAGAATGCAAGATGTTAAGAAGAAGCAAGATTTTAAATCTAAAGGTTCAAGAAAAAACTAATAAAAGATAATAAAGTACATCATATAAATTTAATATATAAATCTATATAAAGGACTATTTTCAATTAGTAAATAGTCCTTTATAATTTATAAGAAAAAGAATTTACAAATAAAATTAAGTAATATCAAATAAAAAATCCAAAAAAGATGTTGACACTATATAAAACATAATATATAATTAATTTTGTCGCTGAGAGGCGACGGAAAAAATACGCTGAAGTGGCGGAACAGGCAGACGCACAGGACTTAAAATCCTGCGGTAGCGA
>NZ_JABUTB010000003.1:31399-49656 GCF_021443865.1 Clostridium sp. | reverse complement strand
ACTTAAAATCCTGCGGTAGCGATACCGTACCGGTTCGATTCCGGTCTTCAGCACCAAAGTACTTAAGTTTAACTTAAGTACTTTTTTTATTTCTAAATAAAATATAAATGTTGCATATCATAAATTTGAACTTATTATAGAATAACTAGAGTTAAGTTTCTCTTTAAGTTTTTCTCTTTATATTTCCTCAAAAATTAAGTAATACTGACAAATTTATTTCTAAAAAGAAAAGAGTTAATAATATAAAAACCTAGTATTTAGAAGTTTATGAATAAAAAGGGTTATTAAAATAAGGAATTTTACATAATATTGTACTACGAAAAAAGAATAACTATACATCTTGCGACACATAATTTTTTTATAAGGTGATATAATCTAAATTACAATTTATGGAAATTTGGAGGAGAGAAGATGCAATACGGTGTCAATATATCAACTTATAAGAGAGTGGAGAAGAAGAAGAAAAGAGAAATAAGACTTCAAGGGACAAGTTTTAGGTTGATTATATCCCTAGTAATGGGATTTTTACTTAGTAGGGTTCTATTATCAGCAACTATAGATATGGGGATAGCGCCTTTTGGTATTGCGTATCTTATAGGTATAAAGAGAGAAGATAGTACAAGTATCCTAGTAGCTTTATTAGGAACTATATTAGGTTATATATCTATAGCCCCTACTTTAGAAGGCGCTGTTAGCTATTCAATAGCAGCTATACTAGTTGTAGGGTATATGGAGGTTTGCAATAAACTAGAAATTAAAAAGAGAGATTATGTTGCTTTTTTCTTGGTTTTTTCTGTATTTATTATATATAACATAGTTGTAACTAATAAGCCTATAGGAGTTAACATAGTATTTTCTTTGTTAAAGGTTTTAAGCATAGTTCCAGTTAAATATATGATAAGTTATGCTTTAAAATGCATAGATGAATTAGAAAGTAATTATTTCTTCTCAACAGAAGAAATAATTAGTATAGGAATTTTAATTTGTTTATTAATTGCAGGTATAGGAAATATGAGTATATTTAATATACAACTTAGAAATATTCTAGCTTTATCTTCTGTTGCTATTTTTGCCTATATAGGTGGATCAGGAATAGGTTCTGCCATAGGAGTAGCAATGGGTCTTATTATAGGGATAACTAATGGAGATATTGTAAGTGCTATTACATTATATAGCTTATGTGGTTTAATAATTGGAATTTTTAAAGAAGTTGGCAGAGTATTTGCAGCTTTATCCTATGGTGTTGTTTATTTTATAGTGTGGATGTATTCAAATTCTTTTAATGTTTATGGAGGAATAGAAGTATTATTTTCAGCAATGATATTAATTTTAATTCCAAAGACATTAATGCAAAGTATTAATGCTGAGTTTAATCAAGAAAAAAAGGCTGAAGCTATTAATGATATTCATTTAAATGGAATAAAGGGAGAATTTATAGATAGGTTAGGCTCTATGAAATCTATTTTATCTACATTATCAGCATCTATATTAAATTTAGGTGAAAATGATATTTTATCTTTAAATAATAAAGGGACTGCAATGGTAGAAAGCTTAGCGGATAGAGTTTGTTATAATTGTGAACTTAGACAAAGGTGCTGGGATAGAAATTTACATTCAACCTTTGAGGGTTTTACAGAGCTAATATGTAGCTGTGAAAATAATGATATGTATATTCCTAAAACACTAGATAAAAGGTGTGTCAAAACCAGGAGCTTAATGAAAAATGCTCAAGAGATAGTTAATAATTACACTGTAAATGAAGCGTTAAAGACAAGGCTAAGCGAGGGCAGGAATATAATAGCAAATCATATTAATAATATATCTAATACAATGGAGAGTATGATACGAGATTTTGAAAAGGATATTTCTATTTGTTTTGAGATAGATAAAATATTAAGAAAGGCTTTTAATAGAAATAAAATTGATTATACAGATGTATTTTCATATTTAGATAGACATGGAAGGATGAAAATAAAAGTTTCAACTAATAATGCTGAAGATGAAAGATATTGTACTAAAATGATATTACCTATAATTAATACTTTAGTTAAGGTACCGGTATCATTATCTAAAGAAGGAACTAGAATAAATCCTGATACTGGGGAGTGTACTGTAATTATAGAAGAAACTCCTAAATATCATATGACTTCTTATGCAGCTATTAAGGCTAAGGATGGAGAAACCTATATTGGAGATAGCTATAGTTTCTCTAAGACTAATGATGGCACTTATATAAATATAATTAGTGATGGAATGGGCTCAGGGCCAGAAGCTGGAATGGAAAGTGGGTTAGCAGTAGGATTAATTGAGAAGTTTATAGAAAATGGATTTAGTGAGAAAACAGCTATTGATACTGTTAATTCTATAATGGCAATGAAATTTAATGAGGATGAAAAATTTACTACTATGGATTTAAATATCGTGGATTTATATACTGGTGAGGCTGAATTTATAAAGATAGGAGGAGTTGTAAGCTTTATAAAAAGAGGTAAGGATATAAAGGTAATTAAATCTAATAGTCTACCTTTTGGAATATTAGACTCTGTGGATTTAACAACTGAAAAATTTAAATTAAAGCATGGAGATATTATAGTTTCAATTAGTGATGGAGTTTTAGATATAGATAAAAGTAATATAGGAAGCTATTCATGGCTAGAAGAATATCTGGAGTATTCAGATACTAATCCATCTGCTTTATCTAGAGATATTCTTGAAAAGGCTATGATTTTAAGTAATGGTAAGGTTAATGATGATATGACAGTATTAGTTTCTAAAATATATTCAGTATATTAGAAGGGTTTTATATGAAAAATATTAATCTGGGGCTTATTATAAACGGCCCCAGATTATTTTTGGAAAATATTATCTATTTAAAAGGAGAGAATATTTTGTATATTTATGGGATATATTTTATATTACAATATTGTAAAAAATAGTTAGGAAAATTTATTTACAGATAAGTTTCTTAAGGTTATTATAGTATATATTAAAATAATTTTACTAAGGAGTAATGTTGTGATAAACAAAGTAAAGGCTTTTGTAACTGAAAATAATTTAATAGAAAATGGAGATAGAGTTTTAGTTGCTTTATCTGGCGGTCCTGATTCTGTTTGTTTATTAAATATCCTTTTTGAACTTAGAAGGGAATTTAATATTGAAATTGCAGCGGCACATGTAAATCATATGCTTAGAGGAGAAGAAGCCTTTAAAGATGAAGAATATGCAAGGGATATGTGTGACAGTCTAAATATAGACTTCTTTTCTGAGAGAATAGATATAAATAAAATATCTAAAGAAAGAGGCATATCTCATGAATTAGCAGGTAGAGAAGAAAGATATAAATTCTTTCATCTAATAAGTAAGAAAAATGGGTATAATAAAATTGCTATTGCTCATAACTCAAATGATCAAGCGGAAACTGTTCTTATGAATATGATGAGAGGTTCAGGTATTGAGGGACTTTGTGGCATTAGAAGCAAAAGAGAAGGAGGAATAATAAGACCTATTCTGTGCTTATCTAGAGAAGAAATAGAGAATTATTGTGATATTAATAATTTAAAGCCTAGAATAGATAAAAGCAATCTGGAAAATGTATACAATAGAAATAAAGTAAGATTAGATATTCTTCCCTATATGAAGAATAATTTTAATAAGGATATAATAGAAACCATAAATAGGATGGCAAGCTTATTACAAATAGATAATGACTTTATAGAAAAAGAATGTAATAATTATTATAAAAAGTTTTGCACTAATAATGTAGATAAGTTAATTATATCCAAGGATGCTTTTTCAATAGAAAAGGCTATTTTAACTAGACTTATAAAAAAGGCATTTATAAATTTTACAGGTAAGCATAGTAATTTTGAAATGAAGCATATTCATGAAGTAATTTCACTAGCAAATAAAGAAACTAATAAAAGAGTTAATATTCCTAATGGAGTAATAGCTGAAAATATATATGGTGATATATATTTAAGATTTAAGGAAGCTAAAACTAATGAATTTCAAGAAATTATATTAAATAAAATAGAATTAGAAGGTAATAATATTAATTTTGAAGATTATATTATAAGATTTGATGTAATAGATAATAAAAAAAATATAGAATTTTCTAATAATGTATTAATAAAATTTTTTGATTATGATAAGATAAAAGAAAAGCTAATAATTAGAAAAAGATTAAATGGGGACAGAATTATTCCTCTTGGAATGAAAGGTAGTAAAAAATTAAAGGATATTTTTATTGATTTGAAATTACCTATAGAAGAAAGAAATAAAGTTCCGGTTGTATGTTTTGACAATGAAATAGCTTGGTTAGTAGGTTATAAAGTTTCTGAAAGTTATAAAATAACTAAGGACACTAAAAAAATTATAAAAATTACATTTGCTAGAAAGGAATAGGAATATGCTAAGGGACATAAAGGAAGTATTGCTTACAGAAGATCAAATTGTAAATAGAATTAAAGATATGGGTAAGGCTATAAGCGAAGATTATAATGGCAAAGACTTATTAATAGTAGGAATTTTAAAAGGTTCAGTTATATTTACTTCTGAACTTATAAAAAATGTTTCTATACCATGTGAAATAGATTTTATGGCAGTATCTAGTTATGGAAGTTCTACTGAAACATCAGGAGTAGTTAGAATATTAAAAGATTTAGATCATGGAATTGAAGGAAAAGATGTTATAATTGTAGAAGATATAATAGATAGTGGAATTACTTTAGACTATTTATTAAAATACTTAAAAGCTAGAAGAGCCAATAGTATAGAAATAGTAACATTGCTAACAAAACCAGCTAGAAGAAAAGTAGATTTAAATGTAAAGTACTGTGGTTTTGAAGTTCCAGATGAGTTTTTAGTAGGATATGGATTAGATTATTCTGAAAAATATAGAAACCTACCATATGTAGGAATATTAAAAGAGGAAGTATATAAAAAATAAAAAGAAATATAGTATAATAGTGCAATATAATATAACTAGAAGAAAGGGGGGCCTTGAATGAAAAAATATTCAAGTGCAACAGTGTGGATATTCGTAATTTTGATATTATTCTTTTCAGCAACATTTTTGTGGAATAGTGGAAAAATGGCAGACGAGATATCATACAGTGATTTTCAACAAAAATGGATAGGAAATGAGATAGAAAGTATTGTGGTTCAACCTGATAAAATGCTTATATCAGGTAAAACAAGAGATAACAAGCAGTTTAATACATATGCTCCAGAGGAAATGGTGCAAATGTTAATATCTGAAAATCCTAAAGATGATATAAAGGTGGACTTTAAGCAACCTTCAAATAGCAGTCTTTGGATAAGTATAATTCCAACTATAATGATATTAGTTTTAGTATTTGTATTCTTCTTCATGATGACACAACAATCACAAGGTGGCGGAAGTGGAAGAGGTGTTATGAACTTTGGAAAAAGTAGAGCTAAAATAATGCCTCCAGATGCAAAAAGAGTTACCTTTGACGATGTTGCAGGTGCAGATGAAGAAAAACAAGAATTAGAAGAAATTGTAGATTTCTTAAAACAGCCATCTAAGTATACTCAGATGGGAGCAAGAATACCTAAAGGGGTACTATTAGTAGGACCTCCAGGAACAGGTAAAACATTACTTGCTAAAGCTATAGCAGGTGAAGCAGGTGTTCCATTCTATAGTATATCAGGTTCTGATTTTGTTGAAATGTTTGTTGGTGTAGGTGCATCAAGAGTTAGAGATTTATTTGAACAAGCTAAAAAGAGTGCACCATCATTAGTATTTATAGATGAAATAGATGCAGTTGGTAGACAAAGAGGTGCAGGCCTTGGTGGTGGACACGACGAAAGAGAACAAACTTTAAATCAATTATTAGTTGAAATGGATGGTTTTGGTGCAAACGAAGGAATAATAATGATCGCTGCAACTAACAGACCAGACATTCTTGATCCAGCTTTATTAAGACCTGGTAGATTCGATAGACAAATAGTTGTTGGAGCACCAGATGTTAAGGGAAGAGAAGAAATTTTAAAAGTTCACACTAAGAAAAAACCTTTAGCTGAAGATGTAGATTTAAAGGTATTAGCTAAGAGAACTCCAGGATTTAGTGGAGCTGATTTAGAAAACTTAGCAAACGAAGCAGCCTTATTATCAGTTAGAAGAAGTGAAAAATTAATAGGAATGTTAGAATTTGAGGAAGCTATAACTAGAGTAATAGCTGGTCCAGAAAAGAAGAGCAGAGTTATGAGTGAACATGATAAGAGACTTACAGCTTATCATGAAGCAGGTCACGCTGTAGTTATGAACCTTCTTGAACATTCTGATCCAGTTCATGAAATAAGTATAATACCAAGAGGTATGGCTGGTGGATATACTATGCATTTACCAAATGAAGATAGATCATATACTTCAAAAGAAAAATTAAAGGATGATATGGTTGGATTATTAGGTGGTAGAGTAGCAGAAAAATTAATCCTATCAGATATCTCTACAGGAGCTAAGAATGATATAGATAGAGCTAGTGCTATAGCTAGAGCTATGGTAATGGACTATGGTATGAGTGAAAAACTTGGAACAATATCATATAACTCAGATAATAATGAAGTGTTCTTAGGCAAGAACTTAGGACATGGAAGAAACTTCAGTGAAGAAGTTGGTGCAGAAATAGATAAAGAAGTTAAGAGGTTTATAGATGAAGCTTACAATAGAGCTGAAAAATTATTAAGTGAAAATATAAATAAACTTCATGCAGTAGCAGCAGCTTTACTAGAAAAAGAAAAAGTTGATGGCGAAGAGTTCCTAAGAATAGTTAATGAAAACTAAAATAAATTAAGGAGTTGTTTTTTAACAACTCCTTATTAAATTTTTAGAACTTAATTTACTTTAAACAATAGAATGATAATTATATTTTTAATAATTTATAGAAAAATTAAAGTAATTACATAAAATACGAAATATATCAACAAGCATTGATGGAACGTTCGACTTTGGGTTTTAATATTAAGGATTAAGTGGTATAATTTATGTAAATAATAAGAGGTAAATAAGAGTTTAAATAGGAGTGTGTGAATATGAAGAGTGATATACAAATAGCCCAAGAGGCTAAAATGGAACCTATAACTAAGATTGCAGCTAAATTAAACCTAACAGAAGATGATATTGAACAATATGGAAAATATAAATGTAAGTTATCATTAGATATATTTAATAAAAATAAATCTAATGATAATGGAAAATTAGTATTAGTTACTGCAATAAATCCAACTCCTGCTGGAGAGGGTAAGTCAACAGTTACAGTCGGGCTTGGGCAAGCTCTTTGTAAAATGGGAAAAAATGCAGTTATAGCATTAAGAGAACCATCACTTGGGCCTGTATTTGGAATAAAAGGTGGAGCAGCAGGTGGTGGATATGCTCAAGTTGTTCCAATGGAAGATATAAATTTACATTTTACTGGTGATATGCATGCTATAACTAGTGCTAACAATTTATTGGCAGCTGCTATAGATAATCATATACATCAAGGTAATGATTTAAGAATTGATTCAAGAAGAATAGTATTTAAAAGAGTAATAGATATGAATGATAGAGCTTTAAGAAGCATAGTTGTTGGATTAGGTGGAAAACTAAATGGTTTCTTAAGAGAAGATGGATTTATGATTACTGTTGCTTCAGAAATTATGGCTATACTTTGTTTAGCAAATAGCTTATCAGATCTTAAAGAACGAATGGGTAATATACTTGTTGCCTATGATTTAGATGGTAATCCAGTATATGCAAAACAATTAAATATACAAGGTGCAATGACTTTATTAATGAAGGATGCTATAAAACCAAATTTAGTTCAAACATTAGAAAATACTCCTGCAATAATTCATGGAGGACCTTTTGCTAATATAGCTCATGGATGCAACTCTATAATTGCTACTAAAATGGCATTGAAATTAGGAGATATAGTAGTAACTGAAGCAGGATTTGGTGCTGATTTAGGTGCAGAAAAGTTCCTAGATATAAAATGTAGATATGGAGATTTAGAACCTAATTGTGTTGTTATTGTTGCAACAGTTAGAGCTTTAAAGAACCATGGTGGAGTTCAAAAGGATATGCTAAGCACACCAAACGTAGAAGCATTAGCAAAGGGAATAGGAAATTTAGAAAAGCAAATTGAAAATATTAAAAAGTACAATGTCCCAGTAGTAGTTGCAATTAATAAATTTGTAAGTGATAGTGAAGAAGAAATTACATTTATTAAAGAGTACTGCAAAAAGTTAGGTGTTACGGTAGCCTTATCTGATGTATGGGCAAAAGGCGGAGAAGGTGGAATTGAATTAGGAGAAGCTGTATGTAATATACTTGAAAATGAAGAATCTAATTTTAGTCCTATCTATGAAGTTGAAGCTAGTATTGAAGATAAAATAAATACAATAGCAAAAGAAATCTATGGAGCTAAGGGGGTTGTATTTACTCCTAATGCAAAAAAACAAATTGATGAGCTTGAAAGGTTTGGATTAGATAAATTACCTATTTGTATGGCAAAAACTCAATATTCTTTATCAGATAATCCAAGTCTAAAAGGTAGACCAGAAAACTTTGAAATTACTGTTAAAGAAGTAAGAGTGTCTAATGGGGCAGGATTCATAGTTGTATTAAATGGAGATATTATGACTATGCCAGGACTTCCTAAAGTACCAGCAGCTAATAATATGGATATTCTAGAAGATGGTGAAATAGTAGGATTATTTTAATATATAGAATTTACAACACTTGACAAATGATTTGTAATTGTTAAAATTAAATTGTTAAATTTGTTGAGGTTATATTTTTTAAAAACAAGGCAGCTTTTAAAGCTGCTTTTAATTGTATTAAGGTGGTGCTTGTATGATACTAGTAGTTGATGTTGGTAATACTAATATTGTTTTGGGAGTATATAAAGGTTCAGAGAATATCGTAGGGTGGAGAATTTCAACGGATGCAAAGAAAACATCAGATGAATATTCTATTCAAGTTATGCAGCTTTTTAATCAAAGTGGTTTAAACTATAAGGATGTAAGAGGAATAATAATATCATCAGTTGTTCCTAATATAATGCATTCTTTAGAAAATATGATAAAAAAGTGTTTTGAAATAAATCCTATAATAGTAGGACCAGGGGTTAAGACTGGAATTAATATAAAATATGATAATCCTAAGGAAGTAGGGGCAGATAGAATCGTTAATGCTGTTGCTGCTCATGATAAATACAAACAAGATTTAATAATAATAGATTTTGGTACGGCAACTACATTTTGTTCCTTAACGAAGGAATCAAATTATTTAGGGGGATGTATAACTCCAGGAATAAGAATATCTTCAGATGCTTTATTTGATAGAGCAGCTAAGCTTCCTAGAGTTGAACTTGAGACGCCTAAAAAGGTAATATGTAAAAATACTATAACTAGTATGCAAGCAGGTATAATATATGGTTATATAGGACAGGTAGAATATATAGTTAGAAAAATGAAAGAAGAAATGAAGGATTTTGGTTGTGATGAACCTTTAGTAATAGCAACAGGTGGATTAGCAAATTTAATTGCAAGAGAAACTGATGTTATAGATAAGGTAGATTCTAGTTTAACATTAGAGGGGTTAAGAATAATATACGAAAAAAATAAGGAGTAGTATAATATGAAGATTGGTAATCTAGAATTTGAAAACAATGTTTTTCTAGCACCTATGGCAGGAGTGACAGATATATCCTTTAGAGGATTATGCAAGGAAATGGGATGTGGCTTAGTTTATACTGAAATGGTAAGTGCTAAGGCTCTATACTTTGGAAATGATAATACAAAATCACTTCTTAGAATTTCAGAAGAGGAAGCTCCGGTGGCTATTCAGATCTTTGGTAATAATCCTAAGATAATGGCTGAAGTAGTACAACAAAACTTTAATGATAGACAGGATGTTTGTTTAATTGATATAAATATGGGATGTCCTGTTAACAAAATAACTAAAAATGGAGAAGGTTCAGCTCTTATGAAGCATCCAGAATTAGCGGCAAATATCGTAAGTGAAATTAAAAAAGTTTCTACAAAGCCAGTTACAGTAAAGTTTAGAAAGGGTTTTGATGAAGGAAGTATAAGTGCTGTTGATTTTGCAAAATTTATTGAAGATGCTGGTGCTGATGCTATAGCAATACATGGAAGAACTAAAGAACAAATGTATGAAGGTAAGGCAGATTGGGATATAATAGGAAAGGTAAAAGAAGCAGTTTCTATTCCTGTAATAGGAAATGGAGATGTTTTTACTGCAGAAGATGCCTTAAAATTAAAAAATCAAACTAATTGTGATGGAATAATGGTGGCAAGAGGCAGTATGGGTAATCCTTGGATATTTAAGCAAATAGAAAATAAATTAAAAGGATTAGAGCCACAAGAAATAACTTATTCAGATAAAATTGATATGTGCTTAAGACATTATGAGTTAGCAATTAAATATGACGGTGAAAGAAAAGCCATAAGAGAAATGAGAAAGCATGCTTCTTGGTATTTAAAAGGAATGCCTAAGAGTAATGATATAAAGGTTATAATAAATTCATTAGATGAAAGTGCTGCCGTAATGGAAGTGCTAAATAACTACAAAAATGAATTACTAGAAGTTTAAAATAAATAGTAATATTAAATTGAATATAAAAAACTTTTATGAATAAATATATTAAAAACAAGAATAATATATATCTGTTGACTAATATAAGGTTTTTCTTACGAATATAGTACTTATATTCCAGATTGG
Source organism: Clostridium sp. (assembly GCF_021443865.1). Classification (GTDB taxonomy): domain Bacteria; phylum Bacillota; class Clostridia; order Clostridiales; family Clostridiaceae; genus Clostridium. Next base: position 38,906 of record NZ_JABUTB010000003.1, on the reverse strand, counting down.
TTGACAGATGATATTTGCTGATTTATAATGTTTTAAATGATTTTGACAATATAAAAATTATTGTTAGTTTTATGAATAAAGTAGAATTTGAAGGGGAGAAAATCATGAGTGAGACTAAAAAATTCGTAATGACATACGAAGGTGTAAAAAAATTAGAGGACGAATTAGAATTTTTAAAAAGTGTAAAAAGAAAAGAAATAACTGAAAAGATAAAAGTAGCTTTAGGTTATGGGGATTTAAGTGAAAACTCAGAGTATGATGAAGCTAAAAATGAACAAGCATTCACAGAAGGTAGAATCATACAATTAGAAAATATGTTAAAAAATGCTGTAGTTGTTGACGAATCAGAAATACCTACTGATAAAGTAGCAGTTGGAACTATAGTAAAAGTTAAAGACTATGAATTTGATGAAGAAGTTGAGTATTCATTAGTAGGTTCAGCAGAAGCAGACCCTATGAATTATAAAATATCAAATGAATCACCAGTAGGAGCAGCACTATTAGGTAAAAAGGTTGGAGAATTAGTAGAGGTTTTAGTACCAGGAGGAACAAACAAGTTCGAGATTTTAGGAATAAGAAGAGAGTAACGGAGGGATATTAATGTCAACTGAGGAAATAAATATACAAGAGTTGGAATCTCAGTTTAATGAACAAGAAGCTTTAAGAAGAGAAAAGTTATTAGAGCTACAAAGGGAAGGAAAAGATCCTTTTGATGTTTACAAAGTTGAAAGAACTCATATGTCAGAAGAAGTTAAGGCAGACTATGATAATTTAGAAGGTACTACTGTAACTGTAGCTGGAAGAATTATGTCTAAAAGAGGGCAAGGTAAAGTTGTATTCTCAGATATCCATGATAGAGATGGAAAAATCCAATTATTCATTAAAATAGATGAAGTTGGAGAGGAAGCTTTAAAATCATATAAGACTTACGATTTAGGAGATTGGGTTGCTGCAACAGGAGAAGTTTTTAAAACTAAAACAGGAGAAGTTTCTGTAAAAGTTAAAAGCTTTGAATTAATATGTAAATCTTTAAAACCATTACCAGAAAAGTGGCATGGATTAAAGGACCCAGACCTAAGATATAGACAAAGAGAAGTAGATATGATATCTAACCCAGAAGTTAAGCAAAACTTTATTAAAAGAGCTGCTATATTAAAGGGAATTAGAGAGTATTTAGATAACAAAGGCTTTATAGAAATTGAAACACCTATGCTTTCACCAATAGCAGGTGGTGCTTCAGCGAGACCTTTTGTAACTCACCATAATACTTTAGATATTGATATGTACCTTAGAATAGCTCCAGAATTATACTTAAAAAGAGCTATCGTTGCAGGTTTAGAAAAAGTATATGATATGGGAAGAACTTTCAGAAATGAAGGAATGTCAGTAAGACATAACCCAGAATTCACCATGATAGAATTGTACCAAGCTTTTGCTGATTATAATGATATGATGGAAATTACTGAAAATATGGTTGCATATGTATGTGAAAAAGTAAATGGAAGTACTAAGGTTATGTACCAAGGTACAGAAATTGACTTTGCACCACCATGGAGAAGAATAACAATGGTTGATGCAGTAAAAGAACATACTGGAATAGATTTTAATTTAGTAGCAACTAATGAAGAAGCTCAAGCTATTGCTAAAGAAAAACATTTAGAATTTAAGAAGAACTTAGCTCATGTTACAAAGGGTGAAGTTTTAAATACTCTATATGAAGAATATTGTGAACAACATATGATTCAACCAACATTTATCTGTGATTATCCGGTAGAAATATCACCTCTTACAAAGAAAAAGAGAGGAAATGATATGTTTACTGAAAGATTTGAAGGATTTGTATTTGGTAGAGAAATCTGTAATGCATATTCAGAACTAAATGATCCAATAGTTCAAAGAGAAAGATTTAATCAACAAGAAAAAGAGAGAGAACTTGGTGATGATGAAGCTTATATGATCGATGAAGAATTTATGAGCGCATTAGAAACAGGTATGCCTCCAACAGGTGGATTAGGAATAGGTATAGATAGACTTATAATGTTCTTAACAGATTCAGCATCTATAAGAGATATTATAATGTTCCCGACTATGAAACCAGTTAAATAGTTTTAGTATATTTAAAGGACATTTTTCTATTTAGGAAGATGTCCTTTTTTATATTTATAACTATATAGCTTATAAATAGATTATTATATAATTTAATTACATAATAGAAAAAATGGTGATGAAGAATATAAAAGTTAAATCTGAAGTCTAATAAAAAGGAAATAAGAATATTTTTAATTGGGAGAAGTAGTAAATAGATTTTAAAAATAAAGCAATAAAAAAATATTTTTATAATGCCTAATCCTATAAAATGGGCATTTTATTTAGAAAAGTATAATAAATAATAAAATAAGAATAAAAATTTTTAATAAAAACACTTGCATTATTAATAAAACTTGATATAATAACAAATGTAGCAAATAATCCGCGATAGCTCAACGGTGGAGCACTCGGCTGTTAACCGATAGGTTGGAGGTTCGAATCCTCTTCGCGGAGCCAATTTAATTTTAAAATTATTTATAAAATATTCCGTGGTAGCTCAATGGTGGAGCACTCGGCTGTTAACCGATAGGTTGGAGGTTCGAATCCTCTCCACGGAGCCATTTTATAAGAGTTTTATAAGAGTAGATAAATTATCTATTGTTATAAAACTCTTTTTTATTATCTATATTTATAAGAAATATAACTAAGTAATAGATATTTATTTAGATATACCAAGAAAAAAAGCGTTGACATATAAATGGCTTTTGGTAAAATGGATATATAAATTTAATAAACACTAAGAGAAAGAGGAGTAAACTTATATTTTATTTTAGAGAGACGATGAATGGTGAAAATCGTTATAAGATTAAGTTGAAGGGCGCTTTTGAGTGTTATGATGTTGAAAGCTGGGCTAGAGCCAAGAAGGGTGGAACCGCGGAATAGAAATTTCGTCCCTTTAGGTTTAGGGCCTTTTTTTATTATAAAAAATTGGAGGTATTAAAATGGCAGTAGAAAAAACAATGGAAAAAATCGTTGCTCTTTGTAAAAATAGAGGTTTTGTATTTCCTGGATCAGAAATTTACGGAGGACTAGCAAATTCTTGGGATTACGGTCCACTAGGAGTTGAATTTAAAAATAATGTAAAAAAAGCTTGGTGGAAGAAATTCGTTCAAGAAAGCCCTTATAATGTTGGAGTAGACTGTGCTATATTAATGAATCCAGAAGTTTGGGTAGCTTCAGGTCACGTTGGAGGCTTCTCAGATCCTTTAATGGATTGTAAAGAATGTAAAGCAAGATTTAGAGCAGATAAGTTAGTTGAAGATCATATGACTGAAAATGGTGCTGAAGTAGCAAGTGCTGATGGATGGACTAATGAGCAATTAAAAGAATATATTGAGAAGAATAATATTGTTTGTCCTAAATGTGGAAAAATGAATTATACAGATATAAGAAAGTTCAATTTAATGTTTAAGACTTTCCAAGGTATCACAGAAGATTCAGCTAGTACAATATACTTAAGACCAGAAACTGCACAAGGTATATTTGTTAACTTTAAATCAGTTCAAAGAAGTTCAAGAAAGAAAGTTCCATTTGGTATTGCTCAAATTGGTAAGTCTTTCAGAAATGAAATAACTCCAGGAAACTTTACTTTTAGAACTAGAGAATTTGAACAAATGGAATTAGAATTTTTCTGTAAACCAGGAACGGATTTAGAATGGTTTAAATACTGGAAGGATTATTGTTTCAATTTCTTATTAAACTTAGGAGTTGATGAAGCAAACTTAAGAATGAGAGATCATGGCGAAGAAGAATTATCATTCTATTCAAATGCTACATCAGATATAGAATATTTATTCCCATTTGGATGGGGTGAATTATGGGGAATAGCTGATAGAACAGATTATGACCTTAACAAACATCAAGAACATTCAGGTCAAGATATGAGCTACTTAGATCCTACAACTAATGAAAAGTATGTTCCTTATGTAATAGAACCATCTTTAGGAGCAGATAGAGTTGCTTTAGCATTTTTAGTAGATGCTTATGATGAAGAAGAATTAGAAGGTGGAGATGTAAGAACAGTTATGCATTTACATCCAGCACTAGCACCATATAAAGCAGCAATTTTACCACTTTCAAAGAAGCTTTCAGAAAAAGCTTTAGATGTATATGCTAATTTAAGCAAGAAGTTTAATTTAGAATATGATGAAGCTGGAAGTATAGGAAAGAGATATAGAAGACAAGATGAAATAGGAACTCCATTCTGTATTACTATAGACTTTGATACTTTAGAAGATGAAGCTGTAACTATAAGAAATAGAGATACTATGGAACAAGAAAGAATTAAAATATCTGAATTAGAAGCTTATATTGAAAAGAGCTTAGAATTTTAATTATAAAATGAAGCTGTCGCACAATTCTTAATCAGAAGAGCTTGCGACAGCCTCTTTTGTATTTACAAAATATAAGTGTTATAATTATAAAAAATAGGGACAGACTTAATTAATGTAAATATACTTGCTAGCAATTTACTAATATATATTTATTAGCAAAACAATAGTATATTAATATAATATTTTTATATAGATATGGTTGGAGGAACAATATGAAAAAACCATTTAATGAATTTAAGGAATATATAAAAGGTAAAAAAGTTGCTGTTGTAGGGATAGGGGTTAGTAATATACCTCTTATAAGATTTCTAGTTAAACTTGGAGCAAAAGTAACAGCCTTTGATAAGAAGAGTAGAGAAGAGTTAGGTGAAATAGCTAATGAGTTTGATAATCTATCTGTAGTATTAGAATTAGGAGAAAATTATTTAGATAGACTTACAGGCTTTGAAGTTGTGTTTAAAACACCTTCTATGAGAATTGATTGTGAGGCGTTAGTTAGAGCTAAAGAAGAAGGTGCTTATATTACATCAGAAATGGAAGAGTTCGTAAAATACTGTAAAGGTAAAATATTTGGAATAACAGGTAGTGATGGAAAAACAACAACTACTACTATTATATCTAAATTACTTATTGAAGCTGGATATAAGACTTGGGTTGGTGGAAATATAGGAACTCCTTTATTTTCTAATATAGAAGATATAACATCAGAAGATAAGGTGGTATTAGAGCTATCTAGCTTTCAACTTATGACTATGGATACTCCTATAGATGTAGCTGTAGTTACAAACTTAGCTCCTAACCATTTAGATATGCATAAAGATATGGAAGAATATATAGATGCTAAGAAAAATATATTCCTATATCAAGACAAAGAGGGAATTTTAATTTTAAATAGAGAAAATGAAATCACTCATAGCTTTGTTTCAGAAGCTAAGGGAGAAGTAAGAGAGTTTAGCTCAAAACAAAAATTAGATAAAGGAGCTTACTATAAAGATAATATCCTTTATATTGATGAAGAAGAAGTGTGTACAAAAGATGATGTTTTAATTAAGGGTATTCATAATATAGAAAACTATTTAGCAGCTTTCTTAGCTACTAAGGAGGAAGTATCTATAGATATTATGAAAAAAGTGGTTAAAACTTTTGGAGGAGTAGAACATAGAAGTGAATTGGTTAGAGAACTTAATGGAGTTAAATACTATAATGATTCTATTGCATCTAGTCCAACTAGAACAATAGCAGGTTTAGTTGCTTTTAACCAAAAAGTTATATTAATTGCTGGGGGGTATGATAAACATATTCCATTTGAACCACTTGCTGAGGAAGGATATCCATATATAAAGGAATTGATTTTATTAGGTGCTACTAAGGATTTAATAAAAGAAGCCTTTGATAAAGTGAAAAATGAGAAGGGGGTAGAGGTTCCTACTATTAAAGTGGATTCTCTAGAAGAAGCTGTACTTAAAGCAAGGGAAATAGCTGAAGAGGGAGATATAGTAACATTATCACCTGCTTGCGCATCATTTGATATGTTCCCTAACTTCGAGGTAAGAGGTAATAAGTATAAAGAAATAGTTAATAATTTAAAGTAATTTAAAATAGCTGTATAGAAATATCTTTTAATGAGTAATAGATATTTTTATACAGCTTCTTTTTAATTGATAGATAATATATTTATATTATCTAGACTATGCGCTGCTTCTATAAATAACATATTTTCTGAGGTGTAATAGTCATTTATGAAGTAAGAAAATATTTTAGTAGCTTCAAAGTTGTTGCTCTCATTATTTTGAGTTAGTTCATACAGAGAGTTAGGGTCTTCGTTGCTAATAAAGTATATTTTATTATCGTTTTGTTTTAAGTTAGATGCTTTTATGTCTAGAATTTTTTTTGTTTCAGAATTAGATGGATTTATAGAGTAAAGGTAGTTGTTATCCTTTGAGTTTGAGAATAATATTTCATCATTATTTATTACAAAACTATCAATGGGAGAATCCATTACTTCAAAATTACTACTACCATCTGTGGCTAAGCAATATAATTTAGCTTTGTCACTTAAATTCTTATAAAAGATTGAGTTGTTATTAATTATAAGGTTGCTTGCTTTAGAACTAGATAATAATTTTCTTTCTTTTTCTTTAATAGAATATGTATATATATTGTTATCAATTGAACTTATGTAATAAATTTTATCTTCATAATAAAGCATTTCTATAGCACTATCGTTAATTATATTAGTTATTTCTTTTTTTTGATAATCTAATTTAAATATTCCTTTATCAGTAGAGGTGGAAGAAAAGTAGATACTAGTATCATCAGTTACTATGGAGTTAACGTTATAATCGAAACTATCAATTATTGAATCATCAGTGATATTAGTAGAACCCTCAGAAAGTTCTGCTGCTGATAATCTTTCATTATTACTAGGGTTAGGGAAGAATAATAAATTCCCTAAGAAAACATATTTGTTGTTAAAATAAGATTTTCCTAAGAAAGCTATTTTTTTGTCAGTAATAATATTTTGTTTATAAGAAGTTGTTAAATTGGTTTGTTTTTTTTCTTCTATTACATCATTACTTTCGGTAGTACAGCTAACCAAAAGTAATGATGAAGCTATAATTGGAAGAATGAATTTCTTTAGCATAATAATCCTCCTAATAATTTTCATTAATAATATACATTATATTAAATTATCGTATATTAAGTAAAATAAATTGAGTAAATAATAAAAAGTTATATTTAATTATCATAATTTACCTATAATAATACTAATTATTACGTTAACTTTACCTGGTGTATCACTATATGAAAAATTAAGAAAAATAAAGATATTAATAGAATAATAATTATAATGCTAAAATTTATATATATTTAGTTATTTAAGGAGCAAATAATCATGATAATATAAATAACGTCGTCAGGAACGACGGCGAGATAACAACAAAATAACAACGAAAAATTGCAACTAAAAAATGTTGACAATTGAGTAGTGAAATGTTATTATAAAAAAGCAAGTCGTAAGACTTAGATCTTTGAAAATTGAACAGAATATAAGTTAAGTATAAAATAAACCAGCAATTCTTTTA